>DATCRI010000007.1 GCA_036569045.1 Chthoniobacterales bacterium
AGCAACGCCCCGGCCGGTCCGCGACCAGCCTCGAACTGCGCCCGCGTCGTCGGCGGCCAGCCCCGCTCTCGACCGATCTCGCTGAACGTCTGGGCCCAGCCGGGAAAGAAATCCTCCGCCGCCTCGTCGTCCGAGGCCGCCACGTAACCGAGCGCATGCACGCCGACCTTCAAAGACTCCGCCGGATGCCCGGCCCGCCGGCCGGCTTCCCGATACATGTCGATGAGCGGGCGAAACCGGTGCGGTTGGCCGCCAATGATCGCGACCATCAGCGGCAGGCCGAGCGCACCCGCGCGGATGAACGATTGCGGCGTGCCGCCGACGCCGATCCAGATCGGCAGCGGATTCTGGATCGGTCGCGGATGCACCTCCTGCCCGCTCAGCGCCGGCCGGTGGCGCCCGCTCCAATGCACCTTGCGGTCCTTCCGAATGCGGAGCAGGAGGTCGAGTTTCTCGGTGAAGAGCGAGTCGTAGTCCTCGAAGGAAAGCCCGAAGAGCGGATAGGCCTCCGTGAACGACCCTCTCCCGACGATGATCTCCGCCCGCCCGCCTGAGAGAAGGTCGAGCGTCGCAAAATCCTGAAACACCCGCACCGGATCGTCCGCGCTGAGCACCGTCACCGCGCTCGTCAGCCGGATTCTTTCGGTGCGTGCGGCCGCCGCCGCGAGCAGCACCGCCGGCGCCGAGTCGGCGAAGCCTTCGCGGTGATGCTCACCGATCCCGAAGACATCCACACCCGTCCGATCGGCCAGAGCGACTTCCTCGAGCAGGTTTGCGAGCCGCTTCGCAGGATCGAGGCGGACGCCGGTGACGGGGTCGGGAGCCGTGGCGACAAAACTATCGAGACCGATTTGCACGTCCGCAGCATGCCGGCGTTCCGGCCGGCAGGCCACGCCGAATTGTCCGTTCGAGATTTTCCGCGTCGTCCGGTAATTCGGGATCGCCTTCACCGCGAAATCGTTCCACGTTCTCCACCGAACCGGCCTCCGGTTTCCTCTTCCCCCAGGAGCATGGCCCACCACCCGCGCAACAATCTCCGGATCCTCGTCGCGCCCGATAAGTTCAAGGGCTCGCTCACCGTGATGGAGGCGGTGGACGCCATTTGCGAGGGCTTCGATCGCGCCCTGCCCGACGTGCGCCTTCACAAGCTCCCGCTCGCCGACGGCGGCGAGGGCACGGCCGAACTCTTCGTGCGCTCGTTCGGCGGCCAGATGGTCGAATGCGAGACCACCGACCCCCTCGGCCGTCCGATCACCGCGACTTACGGATGGACGCCCAGCATGCACCAAGCCGTCATCGAAATGAGCGCCGCGAGCGGCCTGTGGCGCCTGCGCGAGGAGGAGTATGATCCCCTGCAGGCCACGACCTTCGGCACCGGCACGCTCATGATCGATGCCGCCCGGCGCGGTGCGAAACGCATCATCGTCGGACTTGGCGGCAGCGCGACGAACGACGCCGGCGCGGGCGCCGCCTTCGCACTCGGCGCGCGTTTCCTCGACGAACGCGGCTCTCCCCTCACCCCCTCGCCTCGCAATTTCCACGAAATCGCGCGGGTGGAGCACCCCTCCCGCGTCTTCGTTTCAGAGATCGTCGTCATCTCCGACGTGCGGATTCCGCTGCTCGGCGACCACGGCGCCAGCCATGGCTACGGCCCGCAAAAAGGCGCCTCGCCCGAGACCGTCGATCTGCTCGAGCGCGCTCTTCGGCATCTCGCCGATGTCGTGCAGCGCGATTTGTTCTGCGATTTTCGCTCCACGCCGGGCAGCGGCGCGGGCGGTGGACTCGGCTTCGGCCTCCAGTCGTTTCTCGGCGCCAAAATCCGCTCCGGCTTCGACACGTTTGCCGAGCTGATGGAACTCGACCGCCTCATCGGCGAAGTCGACCTCGTCATCACCGGCGAAGGCCTGCTCGATCCCCAGACGCTCGATGGCAAGGGCCCGGGCGGCATTGCCCATCTCGCCCAGCGGGCGCGCAAACCCGTGATCGCCTTCGCCGGCGCCATTCGCAGCGACCGGCGCCTCGAGGACTTCTTCGACGCCACGTTCGCCCTCGCAGACGGCCCCATGGCCGCCGCCGACTCCATTCGCGATGCGAAGGTTTTACTGGTGCGCGCGGCCGAAAGGGTCGCTAGGCTCATCGCCCTCTCTCGAAACTTATGAGTCAAAAAATCGCTCTCCTCTTCGCCGGCCAGGGTGCTCAAACCGTGGGCATGGGCAAGGACCTCGTCGCCGCCTCCCCCTCCGCCGCAGATCTTTTCTCCCGCGCGGACGCCCAGCTCGGCTACGCGCTCAGCGAGATCGTTTTCGAGGGTCCCGCCGAGGAACTCACCCGCACCGCCATCTGCCAGCCCGCCCTCTACGTTCACGGCCTCGCCTGCCTCGTCGCCCTGCGCGAACGCCTGCCCGACTTCACGTTCCACGCTGCCGCCGGGCTTTCGCTCGGGGAATTCACTGCCCACGCCGCCGCCGGCACGTTCGATTTCGAGGTCGGTCTCGACCTCGTTGCGAAGCGCTCCCGCGCCATGCAGGACGCCTGCGACGAGACCCACGGCGGCATGGCTGCCGTCATCGGAGCGGACGAAAGCGCCATCCGCAACCTCGCCGCGGCCGCCGACGTCGACGTCGCGAATCTCAACTGCCCGGGACAGATCGTCATCTCCGGCGAGGCCCCGAAGGTCGCCCTCGCCGTCTCGCTCGCGAAGGACTACGGCGCCCGCAAGGCCGTGGAGCTCACCGTCGCCGGCGCGTTCCACTCCCGCCTCATGGAGTCCGCCTACCAGCGCCTGAAGACCGCGCTCGAAGAGACCGCCATCACCACGCCTGGCGTTCCCGTCGTCTGCAACGTCGACGCCGTGTCCGTCTCCGAGCCCGACGAAATCCGCCGCACCCTCGCAGACCAGGTCACCGGCAGCGTCCGCTGGACCGAGAGCATCGAGTATCTCCTCGACCACGAGAAATGCGACCTCCTCATCGAGCTCGGCCCCGGCGGCGTGCTCGCGGGATTGGTCAGCCGCATTCGCAAGGGCACGCCCGTGCTCTCGATCTCGAACCTCGCCACCCTCGAGGAAGCCGTCGCGAAACTCACGGCCTGATTCCCCGCGCGGGAACGGGAATTGCGGCGCACTTCCGCATTCCGCAATCCCGATTTCGCATTACATTTCCCCATGGTCTCGACCGATCTCGTTGAAGAAATTCTCGCCCTCAAAAAGGAGCGCAACGCCGTCATCCTCGCGCACAATTACCAGGATCGCGAGATCCAGGAACTCGCGGATTACGTCGGCGACAGCCTCGGCCTCAGCTACCACGCCGCCGAGACGAACGCCGACGTCATCGCCTTCTGCGGCGTCCACTTCATGGGCGAGACCGCGAAGATCGTGAATCCCACGAAGACCGTCGTCATCCCCGACATGGATGCCGGCTGCTCGCTGTCGGACTCCTGCCCGCCCGAGCAGCTCCAGGCCTTCCTCGAGGAAAACGCCGAGAAGAACTACTACGTCATCGCCTACATCAACTGCTCCGCCGGCGTGAAGGCCCTCAGCGACGTCATCGTCACCAGCGGCAACGCCATGAAGATCGTCGAAGCCGCGCCGAAGGACCGGAACATCCTCTTCGTGCCCGACCAGAATCTCGGCAGCTGGGTGATGGAAAAGACCGGCCGCAAGATGGACCTCTGGCGGGGCAACTGCTACGTCCACGTCGAGTTCACCCGCAACAGCGTCGCGAAGATCCGCGAGCAATACCCGGCCGCGCAGGTCGTCGCCCATCCCGAGTGCACCTACGCCGTGCGCATGCTCGCCGACGAAGTCTGCTCCACGGAGAAGATGATCAGCTACTGCCGCGACACGGCTTGCGACGCATTCATCATCGTCACCGAGAGCGGCATGCTCCATCGCCTCCGCCGCGAGATTCCCGGCAAGACCTTCATCCCCGGTCCGACGGACGCCTGCGCCTGCGCCGACTGCCGCTACATGAAGATGAACACGCTGGAGAAGCTCCACGACTGCCTGCTCAACCTCACGCCCGAGATCATCATCCCCGAGGATCTCCGCGCTCGCGCCGAGCTCCCCATCCGGCGCATGCTCGAGCTCAGCCGCTGATCCCTCGCCGCCCTCCGGCCCGCCCCATGAAATTTCTCCTCGCCCTCGCGATCGCCGCATTCGCCCTCCCGCTGCGCGCCGCGGACACCCCCGCGCAAATCCTCGCCGGCTGGACCCCCGCCGAGATCCTCCGGCTCATGCCCAGCGACACGCCGCCGAACCAGCGCCTCGCCGGCCTCGCCTTCGTCGCCGGCTACGAAGTCATCGGCCAATCCGTCTCCATCCCCGCCGAAAAATCCGCCGCCCTGCTCGCCGCGCTCACCGATCCCGCCGCCTTCACCGCCGAGAAAAACGAGGAGCACATGCGCCCCGGCGTCGCCATCCGTTTCCGCCCGACCGGCCCGACCGACAAGACCGCGATTCTCTACCTCCTCGTCTGCTTCTCCTGCGACAAGGTCGCCCTCATCCCGCCCGGCGCCGGCGCCATCACCGCCACCTACCAGATCGCCCAGCCCACCCGCGACGCCCTGCTCGGCCTCTCCAAGGAACTCCTCCCGCAGGACGAAGCCATCCAGGCCCTCCCGAAGATCCGCAGCAAGAGCGCCATCCCTCCGCCCGCAGCCCCCATTCCCGCCGACGCCCCCCGCGCCGGCCAGTCCTCCGAGAACTAGGCCGCCTTCCGCTTTCACCTTTTGACAAGCGTTCCTTGACCCCCGGAAGCGTCCAAACCGGTAGGGGCAAAATCTTCCACCCCGACGGTTTAAAACATCCGCCGCAGGCGAGAATCTATCCCAACGCCGTTTCCACCGCGTCCAGCACTGTTTTCACCACGCGGACGCGGGCGTGCCATTTGTAGTTCGCGGCAATGACGGTCCAGGGGGCGATGTCGGTCGAGGTCTTCTCGAACATGTCCTCGGCGGCGGTGATGTGTTCGTCCCACTTCTTGCGGTTGCGCCAGTCTTCGTCGCTGATTTTCCAGTGCTTGTAGGGGTCCGCCTCGCGGCGGCGGAAGCGGAGGAGTTGCTCGTCTTTCGAGATCTGGAGGAAGAGCTTCACGATGATCGCGCCGTCGTCGTGGAGCTGGCGCTCGAATTCGTTAATCTCGCGGTAGGCCCGCTTCCACTCGACTTCGGTGGCAAAGCTCTCGACGCGCTCGACGAGCACGCGGCCATACCAGGACCGATCGAAGACGGCCATTTCTCCGTAGGGCGGAAGCTTGTTCCAGAAGCGCCACATGTAGTGGTGGCAATATTCCTCGGGCGTGGGCTTGATGATCGAGTAGACGCGGTGCAGGCGCGGGTCGAGCCGCTCGACGAGGCGCTTGATGGCGCCGCCCTTGCCGCTGGCGTCGGGGCCTTCCATGACGACGACGAGCGAGCGCTTCGACTCGCGGAGGACGAGCTGCTGGTTGAGGAGCTTGAGCTGATATTTCTTCAGCTTGTCCTTGTAATCGGCCTCGGCGAGCGAGGTGTTTTGGTCGAGCTCGGCGAGATTGACGCGGTCTTTTGGCATGGCGGAGAGGATCGCCAGTGTGCGCGAGAACCCGAGGCAGGCACAAGCCCGGGTTCCAACGCGCAATCTTCCCGCCAGCCGCGGCTCAGTATTTCACCGAGCAGCCGTAGGACTTCGTCTCGGCGGTGGTGACGGGTTTGCCGGCCTTGAGGTCCGCGAGCGCGGCGACGACGTAGTTCTTCGCGCCTTCGAGGGTGGCAGGATCGGGATTCGGCTGGTCGTCGATCGCGCCCTTGTAAACGAGAGTGCCCTCGCCGTTGATCACGAACATGTCCGGCGTGGTGCGGGCCTCGTAGAGATGGCCGACGGCGCCGTCCGGATCGAGGAGCAGCGCGGTGGAATTGATCTCCTTCTTCTTCGCGGCGGCGGCCTCGGGCGTGAGGTAGCCCTGCTTGCCGGGGGCGGAGGAGACGATCGAGAGCCAGACGACGCCGTCGTCGGTGGCCTGCTTCTGCGTCTTCTGCATGCTGCCGGAGCCGTAGTGCTTCTTCACGAAGGGGCAACCCTCGTTGAACCATTCGAGGACGACGGTCTTGCCCTTGAAGTCGGCGAGCGAGACGGATTTGCCGTCGCTGTCCTTGAGCGTGAAGTTCGGGGCGGGCTGGCCGATCTCGGGGGCGGCGCGAAGCGCTGCGGTGACGGCGAGAAGGGCGACGGTGGCGAGGATGGGGATTTTCATGATGGGATGACGTTGAGGGTTCATTTCGCGCGGCTGAGGGCATCGAGCACGAGCGACTCGGTGAGCAGCTCGGGCAGCGTGATGGGCGCGTCGGATTTTCCGGCGGGATACAGCACGTAGAAGGGAACCCCGACGCGATCGAAACGTTGCAGGGCAGCGGTGATTTCCGGGTTCGCATTCGTCCAGTCGGCCTTGATCGGCACGATGCCGAGCTCGGCGATCTTCCGGCGCACGGCGGGCACATCGATCGCGGTGCGCTCGTTGAATTTGCAGCTCAGGCACCAGTCGGCGGTGAAGTCGATGAACACCGGCTTTCCCTCGGCGAGGAGCTTGTCGACGGCGGCCTTCGAGTAGGGCTGCCACGGAATGCCGTCGCCGTTTTTCTCGATCGCGGCTCCCGCGGCCGGCGCGAGTTTTTCGTTCGCGAAATACTGGCCGAGGAACAGCCAGCCCGCGCCGCCCACCAACGCCAGCGCCACCAACAGCCCCATCGCGCGGGCGCGGCCCCGGATATGCGGGGCGGAAACGAGCCCGTAGATCCAGAGCGCAAGCCCGAGCACGAGCAGGAAAGCCGCGGCCCAGATGATCGCGCGCGGCCCGCGCTGGCCGCCGATGATGTAGAGCAGCCAGAGCAGGGCGGCGAGCAGCGGGAAGCCCATGAATTGCTTCAGCCGCTCCATCCACGCGCCGGGCTTCGGCAGGAACCGCACCCAGCCGGGCTGCAGCGAGAGCGCGAGATACGGGAGTGCCATGCCGGTCGCGATGCTGGCGAAAAGCAGCAGCGTGATCGGCGCGGGCTGCGTGAAGGCGAAGCCGAGCGACGAGCCGAGGAACGGGCCCGTGCAGGGCGTGGCCAGCAGCGTCGCGAAGACGCCCTGGAAGAACGAACCGCCGTAGCCCTCGCGGCCACTGGCTTCACTCAATGCGCTGGTCGCGCGGCCAGGCAATGTGAGCTCGAAGACGCCGAAGAGATTCAGCGCAAAGGCAAAGACGAGCGTGGCGATGCCGAGATTGAACCACGGATTCTGGAACTGAAACGCCCACGTCGCCTGCGCGCCCGTGGCCTTGATCCCGACAATCACGAGGCCCAGCGCGAGAAACCACGCGAAGATGCCGGCCGCGAAGGCGAAGCCGTGCAGCGCGATGCTCCGGTGACTGCTCCCCGCCTGCCGCACGAAGCCGAAGATCTTGAGCGAGATCACCGGCAGCACGCACGGCATGAGGTTGAGAATGATGCCGCCGAGGAATCCGGAGAAGAGCGCCGCGAGCAGAGCGGAGAGGGACGATTTTGGATTTCGGATTTCGGATTCTGGATTTTCCGAAGCGGCGGGTGCGCTCGGCGCAGAGGCGGTCACCCACCAGCCGCGTTCACCGGTGGAGTTCTTCACCGCGATCACTCCGCGCAGGTCGCCCTTCGTGTCGATGCGGAGAATGTAGCCTTCCCCGGCTTTCTCGATCTTGGCGTGCCCGACTTCCTGGTCCTTCCCGGGCAGCGGGAAGAAGTCGACGCCGGTCGTTCCCTCCGGGACGGGGAAACTTCCGGTCAGCGTGCCGCCGGATCGCGTCCACAAAATCTCGAACGGCGGCGCTTCCGGCGACGGCAGGCGTTTTGCGGCCTGTGCGAACGCCTCGACATTGGCGGGCTCTGCCTGCGTCGCCACGGGCAGATCGAGCGAAAGCGCGGCTTTACCGGGGATGCAGATCTCGGCGCACACGAGCCACGAGGCGTTCGCCCGGAGCGTGACGCTCGCGCCGGGCCCGAGATTCGCCGGCGGCTGGATCGTCTGGAGAAGCAGGATCTCGCCGCCGTAGGCATAGACCTGAATGTCGCCGGGCTCGAGGATGGCCTCGGGCAGCGGCCACTCGATGGGCCCCGCGCCAAAGCCCGGCGGCAGATCCCATTTGATCTGCGTCGGGATGCCCGCGTCGCCCGCATATTCCCAATACGTGTGCCACTCCGGCGCCATCTTCAGGCGCAGGCCGACGCGGAACGGCTTCCCGGGGACGATCGCGGTCGTGTCCGCGATCAGCGCCGGCTCGACGAGCGTGCGGCCCTGGTAAACCTGCGCGTGGGCCGCGCCCAGGGCCGTCACAAACAAAAACAGGCCAGCCAGCGCGGCGCGAAAATTCATCCGCGGACGGTAGCACCCTCCCCTTGCGCCCGCAACGGGACCCCGCCAGACTTCCGCCATGGCCGACCCCGCCGTCGCAAAAACCGCCGCATCCCCGCTGCCGCCGCTCTCGCCGGAGTGGTGGACGAAACACACGAACGACGCTGTCGACTGGTTCGTCACCGACGGCCTGCGCATCGTGCTCGTCCTCGTGCTGCTCTTCGTGGGATTGAAGGTCGGCCGGGCCTTCGTGCGCCGCTCCGTCTCCATCGCCGTGCGACCGCGCGGGAAGGATCCCCTGCTCGACCTCATGCTCTCGAAGCGCCAGACGACGCTCGCCAACCTTTTCGAAGCCGTGCTCACGATCGCTCTGATCATCGTGGCCGCGCTGATGATCTTCCAGGCGCTCGGTTTCGCGGTGGGGCCATTGCTCGCGAGTGCGGGCATCGCCGGCGTGGCGATCGGCCTCGGGGCGCAAAGCCTTGTGAAGGACATCCTGAGTGGCGTGTTTGTCATCTTGGAACAGCAGTTTTCGGTAGGTGACGTAGTCAAAATCGGAGCGAACTCCGGAGCGGTCGAGGAGTTGAACCTCCGCACCGTCGTCCTGAGAGATGGAGATGGCAGCGTGCACATTATTCCCAACGGACAGATCGATCGCGTGACCGTGCTCACCCGCGACTGGTCCCGCCTCGTTCTCGATCTCGATGTCGGCTACGGCGCGGACATCGACGCCGTCACCGCCCTGCTCAAGCGGCTGCTCGACGACTACGCCGCCGCAAATCCCGATACGGTGCTCGAGCCGCCGGAGGTCCTCGGCGTGCAGAATCTCGCCGAAAGTTCCGTGCAGATCCGCGCCTGGATGAAGGTCCTTCCCGGCAAGCAATGGCCCGCGGGCCGGGAATTGCGCGCGCAGATCAAAAAAGCTTTCGACGAGGCCGGAATCGAGATTCCCTTCCCGCAGCGCACCCTCTGGCTGCGCCCGGACCCCGCCGCCGCCACTCCCACCGTTTAGCTCTTTTTCATGCCCTCCCTCACCTCTCGCCCCTACGGCCACACCCAATCCGGCACGCCAGTCCACCTCTACAGCCTCAGGAACGCCGCCGGCATGGTCGTGGAACTCACCGACTACGGCGCAACCATCATCTCCATCCTCGCGCCGGACCGCGACCAGACTCTCGCCGACATCGCCCTCGGTTACGACACCATCGGGGAGTGGGAAAAAGGCACCTGCTACTTCGGCGCCACGATCGGCCGCTTCGGCAACCGCATCGCGAAGGGGAGGTTCACGCTCGACGGGAAGGAGTATTACGTGCCCCTCAACAACGGCGAAAACTCCCTACACGGCGGCCACGGCTTCGATCGCAAGGTCTGGGACGCGAAGCCTCTGGACAATGGCCTGCGGTTCACCCTCGTCAGTCCCGACGGCGACCAGGGCTATCCCGGCACGCTTGCGGTCGAAGTCACCTACACGCTCGAGGACACGAATTCCCTGCGCATCGACTACCGCGCGACCACCGACGCCCCGACCATCGTGAATCTCACGAATCACACCTACTTCAATCTCGCCGGCGCCGGCCGGGGCACCATCCTCGACCACGAGATGCTCATCCGCGCCGGACGCTTCACGGTGACCGATGCCGGTCTCGCCGCGACGGGCGATCTCCCGGAAGTCGCCGGCACGCCGATGGATTTCCGCACCGCCACGCGCATCGGCGATCGCATTGACGCGCCGTTCCAGCCGCTTCTCGACGCCGGAGGCTACGACCACAACTACGTTCTCGATGGCGAAGGCCTCCGCTCCGTCGCCGAGGTCTACGAACCCGGCAGCGGCCGCGTGCTCGAAGTGCTCACCACCGAGCCCGGCATGCAATTCTACTCCGGCAATTTCCTGCGGGACGAGCCCGGCAAAGGCGGGAGCGTCTATCCCTGGCGCGGCGGCTTCTGCCTCGAGACGCAGCATTTCCCGGACAGCCCGAACCATCCGCATTTTCCGTCCACCACGCTGCGGCCCGGGGAGACGTTTGCGTCCACCACGATCTACCGGTTCGGCGCGCGCTGAAAACCAACGCCCGGGCGCCGATTCCTGTTTGACCCGCCCGGGCAATCCGGCTTTATTGGCAGCCCGCCTGGGTGAGGTGGCTGAGTGGTCGAAAGCAGCGCTTTGCTAAAGCGCCGTAGTCCAAAAGGCTACCGGGGGTTCGAATCCCCCCCTCACCGGCGGTTTTCCCAAGATGATCTTCGGGACATCGCGGAAATGCGAATTCCGCATCCGGCTGCCCGATTTCACCCGCCTGAGTGGAGCGGGTGACGAGGGAGAAGACGGCGGCAAATCGAACGCCGCGAAAAATCCCGGCAATCCCGATTTCCACGCAGGCTCCTGGCGGCAGTTGGCAATATCGATCGCGCTCCGATCCTTCCGGCGCCAAAGGTCGCTCCACCGGCTTCCCGCCCGATAAGGAGCGAGACCAAAACCAGAAGGATCTCATGAAGGAACGCCCGTCATTTACCGCCTTCGGGGGCGTCGGGAAGCGCTTTTGACGCAAAACGGGCGCGTCGGAATCAGCGCCGCCGTTTCAATCGATCAAACAGCACGGCAGCGAGAAGGATGCTGCCACTGGCCACATATTGATAGAATGGCGGCACGTTCAGCAGGTTCATCGCATTCTGCACCGTGCCCATGATGAGCACGCCGACAATCATCCCGGTGATCGTGCCGACTCCGCCGGTGAGCGAGACTCCGCCCAGCACGCACGCGGAGATGACCTGCAACTCGAGGCCCTGCGCCGTCGCCGGCTGGCCGCTCGTCATCCGTGAGGCCAGGATCACTCCCGCAAAGCCCGCCATCAGCCCCTGCAGGGTGAAAATGATGATCTTCGTGCGAGTGACGTCGATGCCGGCCAGGCGCGCTGCCTCCGCGTTGCCGCCGATGGCCAGCGTGTTCCGGCCGAAGATCGTCCTGTTGAGCAGAATTCCGAACACCACGAAGCAGGCGACCATGATCAGCACGGGCGTGGGAATGCTCAGAAAGCTGGAAATCCCAAGCGTGAAGAACGAACTCTCGCCGACTCCCACGGCCTTGCCATCGCTGACGATGTAGGAGAAGCCGCGCACGATCTGCATCGTGGCGAGCGTCGTGATCAGCGCATTGATCCCGATCCCGGCAACGACGGTGCCATTCACCAGTCCGACGAGTCCGCCTGCGGCAATTCCGGCGGCGATTCCCAGAAAGACGTTGTGGGTGACATTGATGACGACCGCCGCAAGCACGCCGGACAGGGCCACGACGGACCCCACCGAGAGGTCGAAGTCCCCGGCCGCGAGGCAGAAGAGCATCGTGCACGAGATGATGCCCACCGTGGCCACCGAAAGCGCCAGCCCCCGCATATTGATCACGCTCAGAAAGTTCGGAACGAAGAGGGAAACGCCGACGAACAGCACGAGAAACACGGCGAGCATGCCCATGTTTTCACAAAGTTTTCCCAGATGTTGACGGATGGTAAGCGGCGAGGAATTCACAAGGATTCGAAAAAGGTTCAGGCGTTCGGCGGCGGAGTGGAAACGGGAAGCGCCAGGGAGAGAATCTTTTCGGCCGTCGCGTCCTCGCGGGACACCTCCGCGACGACGACGCCCTGCCGCATGACGAGGATGCGATCGCAAATGCCCATGACCTCGGGCAGTTCGCTGGAAACGACGATCACGCCGACGCCCCGTTTTGCGAGATCGTAGATGATCGAATAGATCTCGCTCTTCGCGCCGACGTCGATGCCGCGCGTCGGCTCGTCGAGCATGATGACCTTTACCTCCTCGCTCAGCCAGCGCGCCAAAATGACCTTCTGCTGATTGCCGCCGGAGAGGTGGACGATGGGCTGCTCGAGCGATGGCGTCCTGACACCGAGCGCCCGCACGTGCCGGCCCGCATTCTCGCGCTCCCATTTTTCGTTGATGAAACCCGCGCGCGCATGGTGCCGGCGGGCGCTGAGATTGAGATTTTCCATCACGGACCGAATCGGCACGATGCCCTCCTTCTTTCGATCCTCGGGGCACAGCACAATTCCCGCGCCGATCGCATCCTGCGGCCGCCGAATCGTCACCGCGCGCCCGTCGACCGCCACGCGGCCCGACTTCGTGCGCTCGGCGCCATAAATGAGCTTGAGCAGTTCGCTGCGGCCCGCACCGACGAGGCCGAAGAAGCCCACGATCTCGCCCTTCGCAACGGAAAAGCTCGCCGGCTCGCGCAGCCCCGGCCCGAGCATTTGCGTCACCTCGAGCGCCGCCGTTCCCCGGGCGCGCGGCTCGTAGTGAAAGATGTCGTCGATGGCGCGACCGACCATCCGGCTGATCAGTGTCCCAGGTTCGACCCGGTCCAGTGTCGCAAAGGTCTCCACGTGGCGCCCGTCGCGCAACACCGTCGCCGCGTCGCAGATCGCGAAGATTTCCTCCATGCGGTGCGAGACATAGAGGATCACCCGCCCCTGCTTTCGGAGATCGGCGATGACGCGAAACAGGCGCTCCGACTCGCGCGCGGTCAGGCTGCTCGTGGGTTCGTCGAAGGCAATGATCTTCGCATCTCTCGAAAGCGCCTTCGCGATTTCCACCATCTGCCGTTGCGCGATGGAAAGCGACCCGACCTTCACCCGGGGATCGATCTCCTCCCCGAGGATCTCGAGCTGCCGGCGGGCAGCCTCGAGGAGAGAGCGGCGATCGACCCAGCCTGCACGGGCGGGCAGATGGCCCAGGAAAAGATTCTCCGCGACGCTGAGCTCCGGGGCGAGATGGAGCTCCTGATAAATCACCGCCACACCCGCCCGGATCGCATCCGCCGTCGAGGCAAATGCGCAGTCCACGCCGCCGATCACGAGCGTGCCATCGGTCGGCCGATGCGCGCCGCTCAGCGTCTTCAGCAACGTGCTTTTTCCCGCACCGTTCTCCCCCATCAGGGCATGGACGCTTCCCTCCGCGACGCCGAACGTCACGCCATCCAGCGCCCGCACGCCGGGAAAATGCTTTCTGATGCCCTTGAACTGGAGATAGCCGGCCGTCACGGGTCGCGACGCTACTGGAGCATTCCCTGTTTCCGGAGTTCGTCCTGCCAGTTATCGCGCGTGATGAGCGTCGCCGACTTGATGTAGGTCTCCTTTGGCGGCTCGACCCCATCCTTCACCCAGCGATAGACGAGCATCGCCGTCTCCTTGCCGTGGCGATTCGGGCTAAGCAGCAACGACCCGTAAAACCCGGTCTGCGCCGGTTTTTGAAACTCGCTCTGGCAATCGGTGCCGTTGATGCCGATGCCGATCACGTCGGCAGGGCTGAATCCGCGTCCCTCCGTGGCCCGCACGCCGCCGAGCACCGCATTGTCGTTCATGCCGACGATCAGCCAGTGTTTCACCTCGGGATGCTGCGTGAGGCAGACGTTCACGGCGTCGAAACTCCCGGGCAGATCGGTCGTCTTGTTCGGCGCCTGGAAGATCCTGTCCTTCGGGAAGCCGCCGGCGATCAGCGCCGCCGTCGCGCCGTCGGTGCGTTGCTTCGCGGTGTCCAACTCGTCGAAGCTCGAGACACATGCCGCAGTCTCCTCGGGCTTCCAGCCCCGCTTTTTCATCTCAGCCAGTTCGAGCGTTCCGGCCTGGTGGCCGATGTCCCACGGCGACATGCCGAGGTGCGGCACGTCGGCCATGATCTTTCCATCCGGGCCGACGAACTGATCGTCCACGGTCATGAACTTCATCCCGGCCATTTGCGCCTTCGCCGCCAGCGCCGGCCCAAGCCGAACGTCCGGCGTGCAGATCACGAAGCCCTTCGCGCCAAGCGCTGCGAGATTGTCGATCGCGGCCAGCGCCTTCTCGCCATCCGGCGTCGCGATCTTGATCAGCTCAAACCCGTTTTCGTCCGCCGCCTTCTGCGCAAACGCCCATTCCGTCTGGAACCATGGCTCCTCGGGCTGTTTCACGAGGAAGCCGATCCTGATCTTCTCGGAGCCCCCGGGCGCATTCGACGCTCCAGCCGGCTGTTTGTCGCATCCAGTCGTGACCAGCAAAAGGACGGCCGCAGCGCCGCCAAGGAGGAGATTTTTCATGGGAAGAACCCCCAAGGCTTGGAGGTTTCTCCTCCCTCTGTCAAATCCCGCGATCGCGCCCACAACCGGCTTTCGCAGGATCGACCGCTCGCGGATATCAACGAGCCCATTTCAGCGACCCATTGGTTCTCAACGTCCCGCACGTGGCGAGAAATGGCCGCCGGCGCAAGGTATTAGAAAATCTTATAGCGGATTTCATCAACCCGTGCTTAACTGCCGTCCGTGACGACTGAAATCCTCGCTCGGGCGCAGTTCGCATTCACGGTGATGTTTCATTACATCTACCCGCCGCTTTCGATCGGACTTGGCGTGGCCCTCGTGATCATGGAGGGCCTGTGGCTGAAGACCGGAAACATCCTCTTTCACAACATGGCGCGCTTCTGGACGAAGGTCTTCGCGCTCACCTTCGCGATCGGCGTGGCGACCGGCATCGTGATGGAGTTCGAGTTCGGAACGAACTGGGCCACGTATTCGCGCTTCGTCGGCGACATCTTCGGCAGCGCGCTGGCGGCGGAGGGCATCTTCGCCTTCTTCCTCGAATCCGGCTTCCTCGCCGTCCTGCTCTTCGGCTGGAACAAGGTCGGCCCGAAGCTGCACTTCTTCTCGACCTGCATGGTCTGCCTCGGCGCGCACTTCAGCGCAGTCTGGATCGTCGTGGCGAATTCCTGGATGCAGACGCCGGCCGGCTACCATCTCGAGCGGATGGTTGACGGACAACCCGTGCGCCTGCCACCCGACCACGCCGTGGTCCCGGCGGATCTCGGCAGCGTGCGCGCCGTGGTGGACGACTTCTGGGCGATGGTGTTCAACCCTTCGTCGGTCGACCGCCTCACCCATGTCGTGCTCGGCGCATGGATGGCCGGCGCATTCCTCGTCGTCAGCATCAGTGCGTATTTTCTACTCCGCGGCCGGCACACGGTCTTCGCCAAAGCATCCCTGAAGGTCGGTCTCGCCTTTGCGACCGTGGCCACCCTGCTGCAGATGGTCAGCGGCGACCTCACGGCGGGAGGCGTCGCGAGGAACCAGCCCGTGAAATTCGCCGCACTCGAGGGACTCTACGAAACGCAGCCCTTCGCGCCCCTCAGCCTCGTCGGCTGGGTGAATCCGAAGACCGAGACGACGCATGCCCTGGAGATTCCCGGCTTGTTGAGCCTTCTCACCTATCACGATCCCGCCAAGCCCGTCGTCGGCCTGAAGGACCTCCCCTCGGACGCCTTCCTGCTCCGCCATCATCCGGAGGCCACCCCGCAGGAGCTGCCGGCCATCCGCCGCAACTACTGGCCGATCGTTCCGGCGGTCTTTCAATTCTACCATCTCATGGTCGCCGTCGGCTGCGCGCTCTTCGCCTTGGTCGCTGTGGCGATGTTCTTCTGGTGGCGCGGCTGGCTTTTCCGCACCGACTGGCTGCCGACCCGTCTGCTGCTATGGGGCTGCGTGCTCTCGGTCCTCGGCCCGCAGATCGCAAATCAGGCCGGCTGGTTCACCGCGGAAATGGGCCGGCAGCCTTGGATTGTTTACGAATTGCTGAAGACCTCCCAGGCGCTCTCGAAGGCGGTCACCGCGGAGCAAATCGTCATATCGCTCCTCATGTTCGCCGCAGTCTATATCCTGCTCTTTATCCTCTTCGTCTATCTGCTCACCCGCAAGATCCAGCACGGCCCCGACGAAGAAGAGGGCGGCCATCACGAATTGACGGACAGCTGGAAGGCCGTGCTGCGCACCGACGATCAGGAGGCACGGACCTGAGCCCGCCACCGCAAAACTGAACCCACCCCTGCCTCATGGATCTCAACCTCATCTGGTTCATTCTCGTGGGCGTCCTGCTCACCGGTTACGCGGTGCTCGACGGCTTCGATCTCGGCGTCGGCACCCTGCAACTCTTCGCGAGGAAAGACGAGCATCGCCGCCTGTTTCTCAACGCCATCGGCCCCGTGTGGGACGGCAACGAGGTGTGGCTCGTCACCGGCGGCGGCGCACTCTTCGCGGCCTTTCCCGAGGCTTATGCAACGGTGTTTTCCGGCTTCTACCTGCCCTTCATGGCGCTGCTGTGCGCACTCATCTTTCGCGCCGTGGCCATCGAGTTCCGCAGCAAGGAGCCGTGGCCCTGGTGGCGGCAGATGTGGGACATTCTCTTCGCCCTCGGCAGCACGCTCTCGGCGTTTCTCATCGGCGTCGCGATGGGGAACATCGTCCGCGGCATCCCCCTGGATGCCGACCACGAGTTCACCGGCACCCTGCTCGGCCTGCTCAACCCCTACGCGCTCCTCATGGGCGTGACTGTCGTGCTCCTCTTCGCCATGCACGGCGCGATCTATCTCGTCATGAAGACCGAGGGCGAACTCCACGCGCTCGTGCGCGGCTGGGTGCCCACGCTCATCGGCCTCTTCCTCGCCGCCTACATCCTCTTCAATTTCTACACCCTCATCGCCCTGCCGCACGTTTATCACACCGTGCAGGCTCGCCCGTGGATCCTCATCATCATGGCAGCCGCCGTGCTCGTCATCCTGAACATTCCTCGCGAGTTCAGCCGCGGACGGGACTTCAACGCCTTCCTGTCCTCCTGCATCGGCATGGCGCTCATGATGGCGGCCTTCGGCGGCACCTATTTTCCAAACATGGTGCTGTCCAATCCCCTGCCGGAAAACAGCCTCACGATCACGAACGCCGCCTCATCGCCCAAGACCCTCGGCATCATGCTCGTGATCGCCTGCATCGGCATCCCCATCGTGCTCACCTACACGGTCTGCATCTATTACATCTTCCGCGGGAAGACGAAGCTCACCCCCCAGAGCTACTGAGCGAGCAAACATCGGCATCGGCAACCCCGGGGTGCGAAATCACCCCGGTTCGCAAAGGTCGCCGTAATCGGCCTCGCGACCCGCCCGGATCGCGTGATCCGCGATTTTCCGTTTCAGGAAATGTCCTCACCTCTCCGGTGGTGGCATGGCGTGTGCTGCAACGCGTATTACGAACTTTAAAAGTCGTAATACTACCACCTCATTGAATCACCCGATGAAAAAGACACCGCGCCTTCAAAATTCCTTCCGCCGTCTCGCCCTTGCTGCCGCGCTTGCCGTGGGAATCACCGCCGCCAACGCCGAACCGCTCAAGATCGGCTACAGCGACTGGCCGGGCTGGGTCGCCTGGGAAATCGCCATCCAGAAAGGCTGGTTCAAGGAAGCCGGCCTCGATGTCGACTTCGAATGGTTCGAATACGTTCCGTCGATGGAAGCCTTCGCCGCCGGCAAACTCGACGCCGTTAGCATGACCAATGGCGACGCTCTCGTGACCGGCGCCACCGGCGCCCCGAGCAAGGCCATCATCATCAACGACTACTCGAACGGCAACGACATGATCGTTGCGAAGCCCGGCATCGAGAGCGTGAAGGACCTCAAGGGCAAGAAGATCGGCGTCGAGGTCGGCTTCGTCGATCACCTCCTCCTGCTCAAGGCGCTCGAGGCCAACGGGATGACCGAGTCCGACGTCGAGCTCGTGAACGTCCCCACTGGCGAAACGCCGAAGGCTTTCGCCTCGGGCGACGTCGATGCGATCGGCGCCTGGCAGCCCAGCTCCGGTCAGGCCTTGAAGGCCGTTCCCGGCTCGAAGGCGATCTATACCAGCAAGGACGTCCCCGGTCTGATCTACGACGTGCTCGCCGTCAGTCCGTCCAGCCTCTCCGCCCATCCCGACGAATGGAAGAAGGTCGCCGAGGTCTGGTATAAGGTCGTGAAGTATTTCTACGATCCCGCCACCCGCGAAGACGCGATCAAGATCATGTCGGCCCGCGTGAATCTGAAGCCGGAAGAATACAAGGCCTTTGTGAACGGCACGAAGATCCTCACCCTTCCCGAGGCGCAGGCCGCTCTCAAGGTCGGCAAGGGTCTCGACTCGGTCTACGGATCGAACATCGTCGTCGACGAGTTCAATGTCGCGAACAAGGTCTACGAGAAGCCGCAGCCGACCGCGGATTACATCGATCCCACGATCACCAGCTCGCTGAAATAACTCCTCTTTCGCGGACGCCGGCTCCTCCAGCCGGCGTCCTCACCCTCTTTCTCAAAATCCCGCAAGGCCGATGACCGAATCCAGAAAACGAGCCCCCCGGCGACCGTGGCTGAAGCCCTATGGCGAACTGCCCGCCTCCGGACAGGCCGCATTTCTCTGGGCCTCATTCCTTCTTCCGCTCATCGCCTGGGCGATCGTGAGCTACGTGCCCTTCGTCTGGCATCCGCTCGTCGAGATCAAGGAACCCGGCGGGGTCTCCTATTTCCATCCCGGCACCCTGATCGACCGGAAAATCTTCAAGGCGGAGAACGCAAAGATGCGCGACGCCGGTCTGCCCATCGCCACCGGCCGACCAGCCAATCCCGTTTTCCTCCCGGCCCCCCACGAGGTCGCCATCTCGTTCTACAAGAGCTTCACCACACCCCCGCGCCGCAAGGGCGAAAAATGGCTGCACGAGAGCCTCTGGCAGAGCATTCAGGTCATCTTCTGGGGCTTCACGGTCAGCTCGCTCATCGGCGTGCCGCTCGGCATTCTTTGCGGCGTTTACGCGCCGATCTCGCGGATCACGGAGCCCTTCGTGGACTTCACCCGCTACATGCCCGCGCCAGCCTTCGGCGCACTCGCCGTGGCGGTGCTCGGCATTTACGATCCTCCCAAGGTCGCCATCATCTTTCTGGGCACCTTCTTCCAGCAGGTGCTCGTCATCGCGAATACCACGCGCAAGCTCGACACCTCGCTCATCGAGGCCGCCCAGACGCTCGGCGCCAACCGCCTCCACCTGCTCTTCCGCATCATCGTCCCCGGCATCGCCGTCGACCTCTACAACGACATGCGCATCCTGCTCGGCTGGGCCTGGACCTACCTCATCGTCGCCGAATACATCGGCGCCAGCTCCGGCATCACGTATTTCATCAACCAGCAGGCGAAATACCGCATCTACGACAACGTCTTCGCCGCCATCATCATGATCGGCATCATCGGTTTCACCACCGACCGCGTTCTTGCCGTCCTCGGCTCGAAACTCTTCCCGTGGAAGCGCCGCCGCGGCGCCGCGGTCGCCCGGAAAACCTGGTGGAAGAAACGCGCACCGAAACCCGCCGCCGAACCCGCGACCGCCTGATCTGTCATGTCCGCGCACCTTCTCGACCTGCCCGATTACCGTGAACAATCCCCGGAAGTCGCCGCCCGTTTCGCGCGCATCCGCGAACGCCCCGTCATCCTGCAGGTGCAGGATCTCGAGAAAGCCTTCGGCACCGGCGACGAACGGCATGTCGTTTTCAACAACGTCTCGCTGAACATCCACCGGCGCGAATTCATCACCGTCATCGGCCCGTCCGGCTGCGGCAAATCGACGCTGGCCCGCATTGTGGCCGGCCTCGACGAGTCCACCGGCGGCAACATCCTGCTCGATGGCCATCCCGTTTCCGGCCCCGGTCCGGACCGCGGCATGGTCTTCCAAGGTTACACGCTCTTCCCCTGGCTCACGGTCAAACGCAACGTCATGTTCGGCCTTGAAATGCGAGGCAAAACCAAGGCAACCGCCGAAAGCGAGGCCCGCTCCTGGATCGATATGGTTGGCCTCGCGAAGTTCGAAAACTCCTATCCCCACGAACTCTCCGGCGGCATGAAGCAGCGCGTCGCCATCGCCCGCGCTCTCGCCAACGAGCCTCGAATCCTCCTCATGGACGAACCATTCGGCGCACTTGATGCCATGACGCGCTGCAAGATGCAGAATTATTTACTGCAAATCTGGAAAAAGGTCGATGTCACCATTCTCTTCATCACCCACGATTTGGACGAAGCGATCTATCTCTCCGATCGCATCCTCGTGCTCGGGACAAATCCCGGTGGCGTGCGCGAAGTCATCGAAAATGCCGTCCCCCGTCCCCGCAGCGTCCACCAACTCCTCTCCCCGGAATTTCTGGCTCTCAAGGGGCGTCTCGACACGCTGATCCACGGCACCCCCTCGGAAACCGAAGAGGACAAGCTGCCCATGGGCCGCATGACCCTCGCCGGCGACGACGTCGAATAGCTCTCACCTCCTTCCCCGAGACCTCAAAAATTTTGCCCACACCAGTATTACTCCCTCAGCATTTCGTAATAACGTAATCATGAAATCCGACTCCGAAATCGAAGCCCTTCAGGCCGATCTCGCCGCCAAAGGCGTGAAATATTGCATCGGCGCCTACGTGGATATTCACGGCGTGCCGAAGGGCAAGGTCGTCCCACTCTCCCACTTTTCGCATTTCGCCCATGGCAGCGAACTCTATACCGGCTACGCCCTCGACGGACTCGGCCAGAGCCCGAACGACGACGAAATCAATTCCGTGCCGGACCTCGACCGCGGCTTTCCGCTTCCCTGGAATCCCGAGGTCGCGTGGTTTCCCGCCGACAACGAATTCCACGGCCAGCCCTACGAGATCAACGCCCGGGTTGCCCTCCAGAAACAGCTCGCCGAGGCCGCGAAAATGGGATTCGGCTTCAATCTCGGCATCGAATGCGAGGTCTACGTCGTCAAACAGACCGCCGACGGCCGCCTGGAGATTCCCAACGCCGACGACGACCTCGTGAAGTCCTGCTACGACGTGAAGCGATTCCTCGATCGTTACCCGTGGCTCGACAAGGTCGCGACCGCGATCGACACCCTCGGCTGGGACCTCTATTCGCTCGACCACGAGGACGGCAACTCGCAGTTCGAATTCGACTTCAAATACGCGGACGCGCTCACGATGTGCGACCGTTACACGTTCTTCCGGTTCATGGCGAAGCACTACGCCGCCGAGGAAGGCCTCCTCGCGACGTTCATGCCGAAACCCTTCGCGGACAAAACCGGAACCGGCGCGCATTTCAACATGTCGCTTTTCGATCCCCACACCGGCGCGAATCTCTTCGCGCGCGACCCGGCGGAGGATCCGCGCGGCCTTGGGCTCACCGAACTCGGCTACCAGTTCATCGCCGGTATCCTGCGCCACGGCCCCGCCCTCTGCGCGACCTTCGCGCCGACCGTGAACAGCTACAAGCGCCTCGTCCGCCGCGGCCTCATGGCCTATTACTCGTGGGCGCCCGTCTTCAACAGCTATGGCCGGAACAACCGCACGAATTCCGTCCGCGTGCCCATGGGCGGTGGCCGGGTGGAATCCCGCAACGCCGACGGCGCCTGCAATCCCTACCTCGCTGCCACTCTTGCTCTCGCCGCCGGATTGGAAGGCATCCGCGAAGGACTCGATCCCGGCGCGAGCAACGAGGAGAACCTCTACGAATTCACCCCCGCCCAGCTCGCCGAGCGCGGCATTCGGGAACTCCCGCAGACCCTCAAGGAAGCGGTGGACGCGTTTGCCGCGGATCCCTTTGTCGAAGAGATTCTCGGCGCCGATCTGCGCCAGGAGTTCATCACCTACAAAAGCGAGGAATGGCGGCAATACCATCAATCCATCAGCCAGTGGGAAATCAACCAGTATGCCCGGCTTTTTTGATCCCCCGTCTAATCAGGGAACGCAAGTTGCTGTCACCGGAACCAACCCCAGTCCCAGCTCCGTGAAACCGTCCGATCGTCCCGTCGAAGTCCTTGCCGAAACCATCTCCCGCCTGCGCACGCTCGGCGTGAAAAGCCGCACGCTTTACTCCGAGATGCTACGGGAAATTCTCATCGCCAATCCCGCGAGCTTTGCGGTCTGGTGCGCGTGGGAACCCAACGCCTTCGACGGTCGCGACGCGGACTTCCGCAACGCAGTCGGGCACGACGCCTCCGGCCGCTTCGTTCCCTACTGGCACCGCGCCAACGGCGAACTCGCCTGCGAGCCCCTCACCGGCTACGAACCGCACGCGCCCGGCGACTGGTATTCCACGACCCGCCGCTACGGCCAGCCGTGCGCGATTTCCCAGCCCTTCCTCTATCCGGTCTCCGGAAAACCACGTTGGATCACCGGAGAAATCACCCCGCTCTTCGAGCAGGGCCGGTTCGTCGGAGTCGTCGGGATCGATCTGGCCGCACAGCCCGCACGACGCCCCGACCCCACCGTGCCGGCGCTTCGCGCCCTTGGTCGATCGGCGGCCGCGGAGAAATTGCGCCTTCTCACGTCCCGCGAACGCGAGGTCCACTACTGGCTCTGCCAGGGAAAAACAAACGATGAGATCGCCGTCATTCTCGGCATCAGCAGCCACACCGTGAAAAATCATCTCAGCCTCATTTTTCAAAAACTCGGCGTGGAAAGTCGCTACGCCGTGATTGCTGAAGAGCGCACCTGAGGCCTCCGCAATTCCTACTGACTCGCAAATGCTTCACCCAAATGGGTGAGGATTTTCGACTGATCACCCCGGGATTGCTCCGCCATCTTTCCGCCTCACACTCATAGGGACAAAACAAGGAAATATTTTACCAACAAATTATCTGCCCGTGGCAGATAGTCAGCAACCGGGTTTCATCGAAGCTTAAAAAAATACAGAAAAAAGGTCGCCAATCACCCAAGGGAAACGTATCCTATGATAACCCATCGCACCATGCCACTCTTCGTCGAACGCCTCGCCCAAACCATCACTGCGCTGCATTCCGTGGGAATCGTCAGCCGCGATCTCCATACCGAGATCCTTCGCCACGCCTTGGAAAGCCACCCCGAAGTTTTCAGTGTCTGGAGCGTCTGGGAGCCCAATGAATTCGATGGCCGCGACGACGAATTCCGCAACACGGAAGCGCACGATGCCACCGGTCGCTTCATTCCTTCCTGGCACCGCAAGGATGGCCGCCTCGAGCTCAGCCCCGTGCACGGCTACGAGACGCAGGGCCGCGGCGACTGGTATTGGATTCCCAAGAAGACCGGCGAGGTCTGCGGAATGGATCCCTACGCGGTCCTGATCGCCGGCTCCGTCTGCGTGATCACGAGCGAACTCGCACCCATTCTCGCCGCGGGCAAGACCCTGGGCGTTGTCGGTGTCGACACCCTCGTTCCCCAGCCTCCCGCCGGTTCCGACTCTCGTTCGCCGCGCCTCATCCCCCGCTCCTACCCGAGCGTCCGGGTGCTCAGTGCGACCGAGCAGAGTGCCGGCCTCCTGCGCCTGACCAAGCGTGAGCGCGAGGTGCACTATTGGCTTTGCCAGGGCAAGTCGAACGAAGACATCGCCCAGATCCTCGTGGTGAGCCCGCACACCGTGAAGAATCACATCGATCACATCTTCCAGAAACTCGGCGTGGAAAACCGCTACGCCGCGGCGCTGCTTCATCCGAGCCGTTCGGCCGGTTAAGCGATTCCGGAAGCGAATCTTTCCAGCCCGCCCGCGAGCGATCGCCGGCGGGCTTCTTTTTTTGCCGCGAGCGGCATCCGGCAGGGTTAGTCCCCCTTTTTCGCGAGCAATCGGGCGATGGCCTGCGCGTTCATCACCGCCTTCGGCACGAAGGAATCGACATCCACCCACTCCGGCACCTTGCGGCCGTCGGCACTGCGTTCCGAGCAATGCGAATGCTCGCCCCGAGGCCCCAGTCCATCGATCGTCGGAAAGCGGTGCCAGAGCACGTTTCCATCGCTCAGCCCCCCCCGCTCCTGCCGCTGCACGGTCAGTCCCATCTCCCGGCCAGCCGCCTGCCATTCGCGAATCAGCCGTTCCGTCTCCGGGTTTGCCGGCCACGGCGGGCATTCATCGACGGGCGTCACCGTCACCTGACACGCGTGGCCGTCCTGGCTGCTCACGCTTCCCTCGCCGCCGAGCGCGAGGATGGCCTCCCGCGTCCGCGCGAACGCCTCCGGATCGAAGGCCCGCATTTCCAGCGTCGCGGTCGCCTCATGCGGCACCCGGTTGTTCACGGTGCCGCCGGCAATCGTCCCGACGTTCACCGTCACCCCGGCGGCGTAATCCGTGAGGCCCGCCAGTTGCCGGACCGTCTCCGCGAGCTGCACGATGGCATTCGCGCCGTGGGCATGACCGCCGCCGGCGTGCGCTCCCCGGCCCTCCACGCGCACCGTGAAAGTCGCCCGGCCTTTTCGCGCTGCCACGACCGCCCAATTGTCATCCGCGCCGCCATCGGCTTCGAAAATCAGGCACGCGCGGAGGTCCGCCGGAAGCTGCTGTGCGCAGGCCGCCCCGAAATCTTCGGAATCGAGCTCCTCGCAGGCATTCAGCGCCACCACCCAGTTCGCCGCGACGAAGAGTGCCGGCTCCGCGGCGCGCATTGCCGCGAGCATCAGCCAGATGAGCGCCGTGCCGCCCTTGATGTCGTTCGTGCCGGGTCCGTAGATCCGCCGTCCCTCCCGCCACCATCGGAAATCGTTGCGCCGCTCCTCCTCTTCGGGGAAGACCGTGTCGAGGTGCGAGACGAGCGCCAGCGTCGGCCGGTCGTCCCGCCGGGGCGTCGCCAGAAAAAAATGGTCGCCCCGCTGCGTTCCCGCGGGAGCCTTCGCCGGCACGGTGACGGCCGAGAATCCCAAGGGCGCGAAAGTCTCGGCGATCAAGCGCCCGACAGCGTTCACGCCCGCTGCATTCGCAGTGAAACTGTTGATTTCCACCATGCCCCGCAGGAATTTCAGCGCCGCGGGTAACCGTTCCTCACACGCCGCCGAAAAAGTTGGTGTTTGCATTGGGTCGATACGGTCGGAAGGTAGACCCGTTGCGATATGGGAGCAACGACACATGAGGGAAGACATCACACAAACCGCCGCGGAGCCGTTGCCCCCGCTGGATCTCGCCGTGCGCATCGGCTGCGAGCTCACCTATCAATGCGAGACCGAGACGCCCGCCCTCGTGACCTTCAAGCCGCGGCATGATGCCTACCAGTCGATCCGGCAGGAGAGCGTGATCTTCGAACCCGAGCTGCCGGCCACGGAATTCGAGGACGACCACGGCAACATCGTGTTCCGCACGGTCCTGAAACCCGGAACGAATCTCCTGCGCTACGACGCCGTCGCGATGGTTCCCAGCCTGCGGGAGGATTTCCTCCACGTCGACGAACCGATCGCCCCGCACCTTTTGCCCGCGTCGATTCTGCGTTACACGCTGCCCACGCGCTACTGCGACTCGGACAAACTTCTCGATTTTGCGTGGAAGAACTTCGGCCATCTTCCGAACGGCCTCGCCCGCGTGCGCGGCATCTGCGAATGGCTGCACCACCACATCGAATATCGCACCGGCTCCGGCAGCCCGAATATTTCCGCCCACGACGTCATCGAGCGTCGCTACGGCGTCTGCCGCGATCTCGCCCACTGCGCCGTCGCGCTCTGCCGCACGTTCAACATTCCCGCCCGCTACGTCAGCGGCTATGTGCCCGACATCGCCTGCTACGATCCCGGCACTCCCATGGATTTCCACGCCTACATGGAGGTCTTCCTCGGCGGCCACTGGCAGGTCTTCGACGCCCGTTTCAACGAACCCCGCGTCGGTCGCATTCGCATCTCCGCGGGTTACGATGCCGTGAACGGCGCCTTCACCACGCTCTACGGCGCCGCGGTTCTCACGAATTTCCAGGTGTGGTCGTATCAGATCGATCCCGAGGAAGTGCACGTGGGCGATCCCGTCGATCTTTCGAAGCGCCTCTGCGGCACGCCGGAAGTGCGCCACCCCGCCCACCATGTGCCGCATCCGCATACCAGCCCGTCGCTGGTCGTGAATCCGAACTGATCCCTCAGAATACCGCCAGCGCCATCGGCGCGTCGTGGTCGAGATGCTCCGCGCACACCCGGAACAGATCCTCCTCCGTGTCGACCCGCCGGATGTCGTGCAGATAGCGCCCCGTCGGCTCCACGCCCACGCCGAGGAAGTTCAGGTATTTCTTCATCTTCTGGACTTGGAGCTTCTCGGTGCCGCCCGCCGGGAACGTCGCGTCATAAAGCTCGCGGATGTAGGCCAGCACCTCGCGACCGCTCGGCAGCGCCACCTCCTCGCCCCGCTGCCGCTGGCGGATCTGCGAGAAAATCCACGGATTCCGGATCGCCCCGCGCCCGATCATCAACCCGCGCGCGCCGGTCTCGGCGATCACGCGTTCCGCCGTGCCGGCCGAATCGATGTTGCCATTCGCGATCACCGGGCATGGCAATGCCGCAACCGCCCGCCCGATGAATTCGTAGTGCACATCGCTGCGATACATTTCGAGCACCGTGCGGCCGTGGACCGTGAGCAGGTCGATCGAATGCCGCGCAAAGATCGGCAGCAGCTCCTCGAAAATCTCCGGCGTGTCGAAGCCGATTCGTGTCTTGACCGTGAAAGGAATCGTCACCGCCTCGCGCAACGTGCCGAGAATGCGATCCACGCGCGGTAGATCGCGCAGCAGACCGCCGCCCGCGCATTTGCGATAAACCACCGGCGCGGGACAGCCGAGATTCAGGTCGACCGCCGCCACCGGATGGCGCTGGAGTTCCCTTGCCGCCCGCGCGAGGTGCGCCGGATCGTTGCCAATGAGCTGGCCGATCGCCGGGCGACCGGTGGGATTTTCCGTGATCGAGCGCAGGATATCGCGGTCCAGCCGCGACGTATCCGTCACCCGGAAGTATTCCGTGAAATACACATCGGCGCCGCCGTAGCGCGCCATCAGTTTCCAGAACGCCCAGTCCGTCACATCCTGCATCGGCGCCAGCGCCAGCACCGGCGCATCCTGTTTCATCAACGTCTCAAACATCGCGCACCCATCGTAGCGCACCCTGCGCCGCGCGCCTACCCGTCGCAAACGCCCCCTGCATGAGATAGCCGCCCGTCGGCGCCTCCCAGTCGATCATCTCGCCCGCCGCGAATACGCCCGGCATTCGCCGCAGCATCAGCGTCTCGTCGAGCTCGCTCCACCGCACGCCACCCGCCGAGGAAATCGCCTCCGCCAGCGGGCGCGGCCCGAGCAACGCCACCGGAAAATTCTTCACCGCCGCCGCCACGTCCGCCGCGGCATTCCACATCGCCGCATCGGGATGCGTGGCGAAAATGGCTGCCGTCGCGTCGTCCAGTCGCCAGCGCTGCCGCGCCTCGGCGATCCAGTTGCGCCGCGCCGGGCCCATCTTTCTGACGAGATCCTCCGCGCTGACGTCCGGCTTGAAATCGATCACCAGCTCCGGCCGGTCCATCGCCCGCAACGCCGCGCCAAGCGCGTAAATCGCGCCACCCTCCAGGCCATGGCGCGTCACCATCAGCTCCCCGCGCACCGCGGCATCGCCCGCCCGCCCGCCGACGTTCTTCAGCGGACGCCCCTCCGCCACCGCGAGCACCTCCGCCAGCCACGCCACCGCCCAGCCGCAATTCGCCGGCCGCAGCGGCGCCACCGCGATCCCGCGCGCCTCCAGCGCCGCGACCCAGTCGCCGTCGGATCCCGTCTCCGGCCACGAGCCGCCCCCGAGCGCGAGAATCGTCGCGTCGGCCTTCACCGCTCGCGGGCCGTCGGGCGTCGCAAATTCCAGCGCGCCGTCCGCGTTCCATCCCACGAAACGATGATGCATCGCAAAGCGCACGCCCGCCCGCCGCAGCCGCTGCACCCAGCCGCGCAGCAGCGGCGCCGCCTTCATCTCGCGCGGATACACGCGCCCCGTCGAGGCCTCGAAAGTCTCCACGCCCAGCCCCGCCGCCCACGCGCGCAAATCCTCCGGTCCGAACTCCGCGATCAGCGCCGGCCAGAAATTCGCCGGCATCTCCGGCCCGGAATACCGCGCCGCGAAGCGCTCCGTCGGCTCGCTCTTCGTGAGATTCAGCCCGCCGCCGCCGGCCACGAGGAACTTGCGCCCTACCGACGCCTTCGCATCGAACACCGTCACCGCCGCGCCGCCTTCCGCCGCGATTTCCGCCGCCCGCAGCCCCGCCGGGCCGCCGCCGATTACCGCGATTGAGAAGGTCGATGCATCCACAGATTTTGCAGATTAGCGCAGTTTGGATGAATTCTGTCCAAATCCGTGTAATCTGCGGACCCTTCTTCCGATTTTCTCAATGCTCACGATTCGCAAACTCAAGAAAACCCTCGGCGGCCGCACGCTGTTCGAGGACGCCGCCATGCAGGTCAACTACGGCGAACGCGTCGCCCTCGTCGGCCCGAACGGCGCCGGCAAATCCACGCTCTTCGGCCTCATCCTCAAGAAGGACGAACCCGACACCGGCACCATCGAGCGCGACGAGTGGACCATGATCGGCCACCTTGCCCAGGAAGGCGAAGCCCTCGGCGAAGAGACCGTGATGGACGTCGCCACCGGCCGCGCCGGCGAAGTCCCCGCCCTCGAAAAACGCCTCGCCGAGATGGAGGCCTCCGGCGACGTCGAGAGCGCCGAGTATCAGGAAGCCACGAACAAACACACCGCCCTCGTCGATCCCAAGGTCGAGGCGAAGGCCAAGAAGATCCTCGTCGGCCTCGGCTACAAGGAGGGCGACTTCGAGCGCAAGGCGAAGGAGCTGAGCGGCGGCTGGGTGATGCGCGCCCACCTCGCGCGCCTCCTCGTGATGGAGCCCGACCTCCTCCTCCTCGACGAGCCGACGAACCACCTCGACCTCCTCTCGCTCCTCTGGCTCCAGCAGTATCTCAAGACCTACTCCGGCGCTGTGCTCCTCATCTCGCACGACCGCCAGTTCATGGACGAGATCATCGAGACCGTCTACGACATCGCCGACCAGAAGCTCGTCCAATACACCGGCAACTACACCGCCTACCTCGAACAGCGCGAGCAGCGCTACGAGCAGCAGAACGCCGCCTACAAGAACCAGCAGAAGCAGATCGCCCAGCTCCAGGAGTTCTACGACCGCTTCCGCCAGGTCGCCTCGAAGGCCTCGCAGGCCATGAGCAAGCTCAAGGAAATCGAGCGCATGGAGCTCATCGAGAAACCCACGCCGCCCAAGAAGCCTTTCCGCTTCCAGATTCCCCAGCCGCCCCGCGGGGGCCAGCGCGCGATTTCACTCGAAGGCATCCACATGGCCTACGGCGCGCACAAGGTCTACGAGGGCCTCGACCTCACCATCGAGCGCGGCGAGCGCACCGTGCTCGTCGGCCCGAACGGCGCCGGCAAATCCACGCTGCTCAAGATCCTCGCCGGCGTGCTCGAGTTCCAGAAAGGCGTCCGCAACGAGGGCCACAACGCCAAGATCGGCTATTTCAGCCAGCACCGCGCCGCCACGCTCGACCCGAACAAATCCATCCTCGACGAAGTCATGGCCAGCAACGGCGAGCTCGCCGAGAACGAAGCTCGCGGCATCCTCGGCTCCTTCCTCTTCCGCAAGGACGACATCTACAAGAAGACCAGCGTGCTGAGCGGCGGCGAAAAGACGCGCCTGAACCTCATCAAGTTCCTCGTCGACCCGCCGAACCTCCTCCTCATGGACGAGCCCACGACGCACCTCGACATCCACACGGTCGAGTCGCTCATCCTCGCGCTGGAGAAATACGAGGGCACGCTCGTGTTCATTTCGCACGACGTCCACTTCATCCGCCACCTCGCGACGAAGGTCCTCCATGTGAATGCCGGCACCGTCACCGGCTACCCCGGCGGCTACGACTACTTCCTCGAGAAGACCGGCGCCCTCGGCAACGACCGCGCCGCCATCACCGCGGATTGAAGCACGAATTTTTCCCTGCGCCGTGTGGAACCTTCGGCGAGAGTCCGGGCATGAACGCCTCCGCTCTCGCCGAAGCTCTCGCCAGCCCTCATTCGCCCCGGCTCCTCCACGTCCTGCCCGCGGAGCATTTCGCCGCGGCCCACATCGCCGGGGCCGTGAATGCGTGCATCTACGAGACCGCCTTCCTCGAGAAGGTGCGCGCCCTCGCTCCTGACCCCGCGCTCCCCATCGTCGTCTACGGCGAAGGCGCGCCTTCGCTCGACTCCGAGGAAGCCGCAACGACGCTGCGCGCGGCCGGCTACACCGACGTTTCGGACTTCCGCGGCGGCCTGCGGGAATGGCGCGCGGCGGCTCTGCCGGTCCTCGGCCATGGGGCTCTACCCGTCCCACCCGTGCCGGACGGACGCTACCTCGCCGACCCTGCGACGAGCGTGATCCGCTGGACCGGGCGCAATCTGTTCAACCACCACCACGGCCGCATCCCGCTTGCCGAGGGCGCGGTCGAATGGCGCCGCGGCTCGCTGATCGCCGCGACATTCGCCATCGATCTTCGCGAGATCGTTTGCGAGGACCTCGCGGATGCCGGCTACAACGCGATGCTCATCCGCCACCTGCACTCGCCGGACTTTTTCGACATCGAGCGGCACCCGACCGCGCGTTTCGAAATGACGCGCGCCGAGGCGATTCCCACCGCGACGGAGGGCACCCCGAACTTCGCGATCGCCGGCCCCTTCACCCTGCGCGGGGTCACTCGCGAGATCACCTTTCCCGCCACCATCGCCGCGGCCGACGCCGATCACCTCACCGCGCAGGCCGTGCTGGAGATCGATCGCACCCAATGGGGCAGTCATTACGGCTCGGGCCGGTTCTTCGCCTTCCTCGGGCCGCACGTGGTGAACGACCACATCCTCCTGCACCTCAAGATTCACGCCACGCGCGCCTGAGGCGACCTTCGGGATCGAAGGCTAGTCATCCGCCTCGGCATCCGCGTCGTGCCGCCGGGCGAACCGCTTCGCCTTGCTCTTCACCTCGCGGCGCTCTCGGCGGTCGATGGTCATCTGGCGCTTCTGTCGATTCTGCCGCAGCTCCGCGACCTCGTGGTCGAGCTTGAGGAATCCCTCGTAGCGCGCCGGCGAGAGCGTGCCCGCCTCCACCGCCGCGCGCACGGCGCAGCCGGCGTTCGAGCCGTGGCGGCAATCGGCGAACTTGCACTGCGCCGCCAGCTCCGCGATGTCGGCGAACCGCTCGCGCAGCGTCGTCTCGCTCGTCCACATCTGCACCTCGCGGATGCCTGGGTTGTCGATGATGATGCCGCCCTTGCGCAGCACCATCAGCTCGCGCGCCGTCGTCGTGTGCCGGCCCTTGCCGGTCACCTCGTTCACGCCGTCCGTGTCCTGGTAATCGCCGCCGAGCAGCTGATTGATCACCGAGGATTTCCCCACGCCGCTCGAGCCGACGAACGTCATCGTCACGCCGCGCGTGAGGTGCTGGCGCAGCGGCGTGAGCGTGCGGGACTTCGTCGCGTTCGTGATGAAGACCTCCGCGTCGGGATTCAGCCGGCGGATTTCCTCCGCGGCCGCCTCGCTCTGCGCGACGGGAAAAAGATCGGCCTTGTTCACGAGCACCATCGCCCGCGCCCCGCTCAGGCCGATGATCGCGAAGTAACGCTCCATCCGCCGCAGGTTGAAATCCGGCCCGCTCTCCGTCACCACCACCACGAGGTCCACATTAGCGGCGATCACCTGCTCCTCCGTGCTGCGGCCCGGCATCTTGCGCGAGAGGCATTTCTGGCGCGGCAGCCGCGCGCGGATCACCGTCTCCGTCTCGTCATCGCCCAGCTCCAGGGCCACCCAGTCGCCGACCGCCGGCAGGTCGGCATCCGTCTCCGCATCGTGGTAGACCTTGCCGCTCATCACGACCTCCCGCTCGTCAAACCCATCGTCCCCCGGCAGCAGCGCGCCGTAGGAAATCTTGTTGTCGCGGATCAGGCGCGCCGGCACCCACCCCTCGGCGTGAAACGGCGCAAAGGCCTCCTCGAAGGCCACGTTCCAGCCCAGATCCTCGAGCGTCTTCTCCGCCATGCTAAGCCGTTCTCACGAAAGCCTTCACCTTACCCCGCCGCCAGCACGCGCCAGCTCGACCGCGCAAGGGCCTCGCGCAGCGCCGCGGCATCCTCCGCCGCGAGGTCGCCCGTCGTCTCCGCCCCGGTGAGGTAGCCCTGCAGCGCCGTCAGGAAAACGTCCGCCTGCTCCTCCTCGTCCACCGCGATCTCCTCGGGGAACTCCGCGTCCACCAGCCAGGCGCCATCCGACGCATCGGCCAGCTCCGCCGCCCAGCGCAGGACCGTCTCGATCGCGTCGCCGGGGAAGCGCTGCGCGACCAGGTCGAGAATGTCCGCGCGGTTCGTCAGGTTCAGCAGCAGCGCGAGGAAGAAGCGATGCTCCGGGTCCTCCACCGCCGCGCGCAGCGCCACGATCCCGTCGCGCCGGAGGATCTCCTCCAGCGTCGCCGCCACGCCCCGCGCCCGCGCGCCGTGCTTCGCCTCGAAGGCCCCCAGCACATCCTCCCACGCCCCCAGGCCGCGCAGCGCGCCGATGCCATTCTGCAAAATGAAAAACCCCCGCTCGAAATCCAGCTCCTCCACCATCGCCAGCGCCAGCTCCGCGTAGTCGGGATCGCCCACCCGCTCCAGCACGTCGAGCAGCTGCTTGCGCCGCATCGTGAGCGCGTCGTGATGCACCGGATCCACCGCCACGTGCGGCGGCAGGTAGGTGAATTGCGGGCCCGTGCCGGGGTCCGAATGCGTGCGCACCACCACCGTCACCGACGGCGTATCGAGATGGAACAGCGCATGGATGCACCCCCGCCCGGAGGTGATCGGCACCGTCGCGCCCGTCTCCAGCAGCTCCGTCCCCTTCAGCCGCAGGTCGCCCACGCGGAAATGCGCCGTCACCGACTCCGCATTGTCGAACTCGAACTCCGAATGCAGGCTCGATCCCGCCATCACGTGAAACGCACCCGAGAACTCGTGCTGGTGAATGTCCGTCGTGCCGTCCATCCAGAAGAGCAGCTGGATGTAAAAGCGCGGATGGTCGTAGGCCACGATCTCCGGCTGGCCAAAGCCCGACGCCGTCTGGAACGGCTGCTCATCCTCGATGAGAAACTCCCGAATGAACGCCGCGAGGTCCACCTGCTCGGCGGGCGGATTCTCCTCCAGCGCCGCCTGCGCGATCGGGGGGAAGGCCGGCAACGAGAAATCCACCGCCTTCCAGCGCGCCAGCACCGTGCGCCCGAGTTCCGAGAAAAAAGCATCCATGTGAGCCGACCAACCTCCCCGAAGCCCGCCGCAGCGACAAGCTCGATTCACCAGCACCGCCCCGGATCTCCCCTCAACCGCTGCGAAGATGCCCCCGAATCCACGAGGGCGCCTTTCGGCAGTCCACGATGGCCCGCACCCGAACGAGCTCTCCCTCCACCGTGTAATAAATCGCAAAGGGGAAGCGGCGGGAGAGCGCCCGATGAAATCCCCTGTAGGCCTTTCGATGAATTCCCGCGTAAATTCTGAGCGAATCGACGTCCGAATACAGGCTATCGAGAAAATACGCGCCCAGGCCCGCCTCCCGATCCTCGTAGAAGCGGTATCCCTCGATGAGATCCCTCTTCGCCAGATCGAGGAGCAGCAGCCTCATTGCAGAGACTCTCGGATCTCTCGCTTGGCGACTTCCCAATCCACGAATTTCGCCTCACCCGATTGCACGAGCTTCTCCCGCTCGTCCAGGATGTCCTTGTGCCACTGCGGCACTTCGAGCTGGTCCTCCTGGGCGACGATTCCTTCCCAGAGGGCCTCCATCACGACGAGTTTCTCGCGAAGCGGGAGCTGTCTGATTTCGGCAAGCTCGATCATGGGGGGATTCTAGCCAGTTTCCTGCGGCCTGCCAACAAGGCATCTCCTCGGCGCATCTGCCACGAGGGCTTCCCCTCGCCGGCCCTTTGCCCCGCTCCCGTGCGCGGAATCCAGATGGCGGGCGCGTGCGAAAGCGGAGTGGCCGAGAGAAAGGAACGCGCCGAGGCTGGAGGTTATCCGCAGCGCATTGTTAGACGATGGGTCCTTCATATTTTGGGAGGTCATCCGCCGAAACATACCAAGGGGCATGCTCGGCCCAGAAGATATTAGCCTGCGGTCTTATACCCGGATCCGACTCCAATAATCCACTGGGCACGACCCAGAACTGTTGATTACGGCTCATTTTGGGCAGAGGTGAACCGCAAATCCGGCAAAACCAACGGGGAAATCCCGGATTCTCCAGCGTCTCCACGAAGCGCTCGATGAGGTCTTCTCCCTGCGTCCATCTCACCGAATCCTTGGGAAACGCCATGTTTGCGACATGGAGGGAACCACTCGATTTCTGGCATGAGCGGCAGTGACAATAGAGAAACTTGATGGGCGTTCCGGTAACCTGGAAGGCTACCCTACCACATAAACAGGACCCTGTAATTGGTTTCATAAATTATGGTCAAACGCCAAGCTCAGCTACCCCGAACGCGGGTTGGGGTTGGAACTCGCGTTGTGGGAGTAGCGAAACGTTCGTGAAAAGTGGCGCGTCGCGGCTAGGGGTTAGCTGCAGCGCCTTGTTAGCCCTATTTGGCTGTGAGTCTCCAGTCAAATGTTACCTCAGAAAAGCCATGCAAAATACACTTTTGTAATGTCGCGGTAAGCATGCATACTGCGAGCTCTGAAGCGTCGTGAAGAGCTTCGTAATCTTTTTCAACACTGCCATCTGGAAACCCTCCATCATTCCAACGCTGTATGGGAAAACTCCCATGAACAAAGCGTGACCGTAAATCATAAGCTTGTCCTACAATGTTAGATTTGTTCGGCCATTCTCCCAAAAATATTTTAACTTTTTCACTGAGTTGGCGCCGAAGATCGCCCACTCCTTGACAATAAAAAGCCTCTAATCCCTGCATCGCCCAAAATAGCATGCTCGGAACCTCTACTGAGGAAAGTGAAAGCAGATTTGTAAATGAAGCTAGCGCCCTTTCAATTTTCGTATGGCCTACACCGTTTTCATGAAGCTCTAGCAATGGTGCCCAAGAAACTATTTTTTCAAATGGTAAAATAGATAGACTTGGCCAGCTTGGAGTGTCGTCTTCATCAATTGCGTTGTGAGGAAATCCAGAAACGGCACCGCATTGGTTCATCGGATGATCATGAATAAAAACACGGCCGGCAAACGAGTGTAAATCACCTGGATGAGCTAATGAACCATAAATAAGAGAATCTTGAAGAAAAGATGCGAGTTCACTTGCAGCGATTCCGTATAAGTCTTCGTCTGTGAACTTTGAGTCAGGATTGTGGCGCGCGAGTTCATCTAAATCATATTGCAATCCAGCTTCTACAAGAACGAACGTTATGAACCGTTGTTCAAACATCCAAGGGTGAGTGCCGATAGCAATTTGCTTAATTATTTTCGCCGAAGGAGCTTTTACTAAAGCGGATATAGTCGTAATGCCTGGCTGTAGCGCCTTTGCAAGTTGGGGTAAACCTGTGCAATACGCAGCAATAGCAGCTTTCGATTTTTCAACAGTTCCTGGGAAAGGTATGGTCCTTATCGGAAGCCACGCTGTCAATTCGAAGATGTTACTTAACATGGGCTAACGCTAAGCTCAGCTACCCCGAGCGCGGGTTGAACTCTTGGGTGAGTGTGGACAGAAAGGAAAGACGGTCGTGAAAAGCTGACGCGATGCGGCTAGGGGTTAGCTGCAGCGCCTTGTTCGGTCTTCATGTATCTTCGGAAGGCGTTCTCGAAGAATCTCCAATCTCGATTCTAAAGCAACGGTAGCCATCTTCACTTTCCGGCATAGAAGAAGCGCGCTTATATCGGAAATACATAACGCGATCTTTCTCTCTGAATGTCTTTGTATTTTTGGTCTTTTCTAAATCGCGAAGCGCTTTATCGATTTCATTGATACTTGGTTTGTTGTCTCGCATCAGTGAGAGAATCAAAAAGCGTGCGATAGGAAGACACTGATCATAGGTATGCTCTCGCTGAGGATCGTGGCCTAAATAGAATTGAAAAAATGCTCCGTAAATTTTTCCGTGACTATCGTGGGTAATGTAAACAGAAGTGTCGTTCTGCCCGTGGAGTGTCCAAACGGTATAATGGGGAAACCTTTCGTCAGGATCGTTTCGCTCCATGAGTTTGTCCAAGGCTGGAGCCACTTCCTTCATTGAAACACCTAAAGGGTGAAGATCGGCAGTCAGCTCATCTGGTGTTTCGCAATAGGCGCGATGGAGCGTGCAAAGAAGAATGACGGCGTAGAAAAATTTCATGATTTATATGACCGAACGCCAAGCTCAGCTGCCCCGAACGCGGGTTGGGGTTGGAACTCGCGTTGGAGGAGTAACGGAACGTTCGTAAAAAGGTAGCGCGTCGCGGCTAGGGGTTAGCTGCAGCGCCTTGTTCGGTCTTGATAGATAGAAACTTTTCTTCTGCGAAGGTGATGAAACCCATCTTTCTCCAAAAAGCATTTGAGACTGTGTTAGCACTGACTGTCCGAAGCTCAATTCGATCTGCTCCTTGGGCGAGTAACCAAGCCTTCGCTTCTTTGAATAATAATTCACCGATTCCTTGCTTTCGCTGATCGTGTCGAACGGCTAAATCAGAAATGTAGCCATGCTTCCGATGAATAAATACGGGCGGCTTTTCAGCAATGCGAGCTAAACAATATCCCAGGATAGAACCTTCATTTTCAACGAGGATGTTTAGCGACAATGAATCCTCTAATTTTTTCTCAAGATGGTCTCGGAAAAAATCAGGAGCTTCTGAGTTCACACAAAAAATGGAATCAATATCGGAGTGGAACTGCATGAACTCACTCCACAGTGCAATTACCTGAGAAACGTCTGATTTCCGAATGGGACGTGTGATAGGATTCATTAAATGACCGAACAGCTTGTTGGATTGAATGGGGTGCTGGGGAGATCGGTAGGGGGAGCTGATCTTTAAGGGAGTGGTGGCGGGATGTTAGACAGAATGGGGTGCTGGGACAATGGGCAACTTGCGGGCGGGGCGGCTGCCCCGCCCGTGGGTTGCGGGACTTAGCTGACGGTGATCTGGGCGGGGTCGCCGGGCTGGCTATCCCCGGCTTTGTTGGCGGCGAGGATGCGGACTTTGACGGTGGCGCCGACGGGGAGGTCCGTGAGGGTGGCTTCGTCGTCGGTGGTCTGCTGGTCTTCCACCCAGTCGGCGTCGGTGCCGATGACCAATTTTTGCACCTTGTAGCGTTCGGCGCGGCGGGCGCTGGACCAGTCGGCGAGGACGAGGCCGGGGCCGCCGTTCGTGAGGACGAGCTGGGCGGGGACGGCGGGCGTGGAGGGATCGTCGGGGCGGTTGAGGCCGAAGGCATACCAGCGGGGGTCGTCCCCGTCGATGAGCTGGGTGAGCTCGCGGACGAGGCCGATGAGGCGCTGGCGGAGCTTCTCGGCGGCGGCGTCGCGGAGGGCTTTCTTCTGGCCGGCGGTGGTGTTGGCATTGTTCACGGCGGCGCGGGCGTTCGAGAGGGCGGTGGCCTGCGCGTCAGCGGCGGCGGCGCTCACGCCGAGGCCGAGGTTCTCCTTGCCGGGGTTTGCGGTGAGATAGGCCTTCGCGAGGGGCAGCAGGCCGAGGCGGCCGTCGGTGCTGACGGGGAGGGCGACGCCGGGGCCGGGGAAGCCGGCGGCGGCCCACTCGGCGCTCCACGCGTCGCCGAGGGAGATGGAGAGGACTTTCTTGTAGGCGGCGAGGTAGGCTTTGGCGTTGCTGTCGGCGATCTGCGCGGCGTTGCTGGCGGCCTGCTTCGCCGAACGGGCGGCCTGGAACTGGCTCTCGGCCGTGGTGGCGGCGCTGAGGTCCGTCGTGATGGCGGCGGCGGTGTTTTGTTGGAGGTTGATCGCGCTGCCGTGGGCGGTGGCGCCGTCGGCGGCGTCCTCGGCGAGGGCGAAGATGACGTTGAAAGGACCAGTAGGAATTTCGTTGGATGCCATAGGTAGGATATTCGTGTGTCGTCTTAGGCCAGCGCTGGCGGTTCGCCAATCCTTTTATGTTGCCGCCTGACTTTCTGGGGCCCTGCGCTAAAAAACGCACTTTCGCGCGGCGGCGGCGGGGGTTTTTCTCTGTAAACGCGGGAAATGGGAGCCGGCGGCGATGGCCGGGTGGTCGAAATTGCGGGAAAAAAGGTCGTCGGAGATGCCGGGACGACCTCTTTTTTGAAAAATCTGGTCATGGGAGGAGCTGGGATGACCGGTTTTCCCGCAAAACAAGTCGCCGGAGCAGCCGGGATGACTTCTTTTTCCAAAAAGGAGGGCACCGGAGGAGCTGGGACGAGCCGTTTTGCGGCAAAACAGGTCGTCGGAGATGCCGGGATGATCTCTTTTTTGAAAAATCTGGTCGTGGGAGGAGCCGGGATGACCAGTTTTCCCGCAAAACGGGTCGTCGGAGCAGCCGGGACGGGCGGATTTTTCGTAAAAGCGGCCTTCCGGCCATGCCCGGCGGGGCGAAATGCCGGCGCGGTCCCCTGCCCCCTCGCGGGCGGGGCCGGGACGTCTTCCCGAAGATCCCGGCGGGGCTACGGGAGGGCGGCGAGGAATTCCACGGTGCGGCGTTCGCTCCAGGATTCGCCGCCCCGGCCGAGGGTGAGGAAGCCGAGGTGGCCGCCACTGGCGGGGATCTCCAGGTGGAAGTGGGCGCTGGCGCGGGCCTCGGCCTCGGGGAAGCATTCGGGCGGGAGGAAGGGATCGTTGCGGGCCTGGACGAGGAGCGTGGGGATGGCGATGCGCCCGAGGACTGGGCGGCTGCTGGCGCGGGCCCAGTAGTCCTCGGCGTCGCGGAAGCCGTGGAGGGGGGCGGTGTAGGCGCCGTCGAACTCGCGGAAGGTGCGCATGGCGTCGAGCCCGGCGTCGCTGAGCTGGCCGGGGAAGCGGGCGATCTTGGCGCGGATCTTTTGCCGGAGGCCGACGAGGAAGCGGTCCATATAGATGCGGTTGGCCCGGCTCTCGAGGCGGCGGGAGCTGGCGGCGAGGTCGCAGGGGACGGAGAAGGCGACGGCGCCGCGCAGGCGGGGGTCCGCGGCGGGGCCGAGGTCGCCGAGGTATTTGAGGGTGAGGTTGCCGCCGAGGCTGAAGCCGACGAGGGCGGCGCGTTCATAGCGGCCGGGGGCGAGGACGTGGTCGACGACGGCGGCGAGGTCTTCGGTGGCGCCGCTGTGGTAGGAGCGGAGGAGGCGATTCGGCTCGGCGCCGCAGCCGCGGCAGTTCCACGCGACGACGTCCCAGCCGGCGCGGACGAGGGCGCGGGCCATGCCCTGGATGGAGGGGTTGCGGTATTCACCCTCGAGGCCGTGCGAGAGGATGGCGACGTGGTCGCGGCCGGGCGTCGCGTGCCAATGGAGGTCGAGGAAGTCGCCGTCGGGCAGTTCGAGGCGCTGGTGGCGGTCGGTGATGATGGGGACGCGGCGGAAGAGCGCGGGGAGGATGGTCTGCGCATGGCCGTTGCCGAGGCCGGGGGGCGGGCGGTAGGTGGAGCGGGCGACGAGGGGCATGCGGGGCGGGTGATTGAAGCACACGAAAGGCGCGAACGGCATGGAGAAGTGCGGCCGGGGGGGCTTCCCCTCGCCTTTTTGGGAAACTCTCCGTGCTCTCGGCGGGCGCCGTGTGATTAAAACACGGGGATGAAAGCGCAGATTGTCGCCGCCATCCTGGAAAAGCTCCGTGAGGAATTCGACGTGCGCCGGGCGGTCTCGAAGAGCACGCGGGCGGCGGGCAATGACGAGCAGAGCAAGGCGGAGAACAAATACGACACGCTCTCGATCGAGCAGAACTATCTCGCCGATGGGCTGGCGAAACAGGCGGCCGCCGCTGCATCCGCCGCCGCGGCCTACGAGAAGCTGCGGCTGCGCGACTTCGCCGCGGACGCGGAGATCGACCTCGGCGCGCTCGTGGAGCTGGAGTTTCCCGATGGCCGGGAGTGGTTCTTCCTCGGCCCGGCGGGGGGCGGCACCGAGGTGGCGGTGGCGGGGCGAACGATCACCGTGCTGACGCCGGAATCGCCGCTGGGCGGGCAGCTCGTCGACCGCCGCGTGGGCGACGTGACGACCGCCCCGAAGGCGCGGATCGTGGCCGTGAGCTGAGGGATCTTCGGGGCGGCGACTTTTGCATGTGACATGTGATTCGGCGGACAAATTGACAGCCGCCACCGCACCGCCTAAGCAACGTCCCCGCCCTCGGGCCTTCTTTTCATGAAAAAGCTCCTTCTTCCTTTGCTGTTGCTTTCCTGCGGCTCCCTCCACGCCTACACGCGCATCGCCACGAACCAGGCGGCAGACGTCGTGCTCGGCCAATCGTCCTTCACCGCGAGCGCTCTCGGCACGACGGCGACGGGAATGAACAACCCGCGCGCCATCGCGGTGGACCCGACGACCGGCAAGGTCTACGTCGCCGACTACCAGAACAACCGCGTGCTGCGGTTCTCGAGCACGGCGGCTCTCGCAAAAGGCGCCGCCGCGGAGCGCGTGATCGGCCAGCCGAATCTCACGACCACGACCGGCAGCTCGGCCACGCAGACGAACCTCCTGCAACCCACCGGCCTCGCCTTCGACGACGCCGGCCGCCTCTATGTGGCGGATACCGGCCACCACCGCGTGCTGCGCTACAACGCCCCCTCCGCGGCGGTGACGGACGGCATCGCTGCGAGCGGCGTGCTGGGCCAGCCGGACTTCACGACGGGGAACTCGACGATCGCCGCGGCGGGGATGTTCGCCCCGACGGCCGTCGCCGTGCAGGCCTCCGGTGGCAACATCCTCCTGTGGGTGGCGGATTCCAGCAACCACCGCGTCACGCTTTTCGTGAATCCGCAGTCGCTGGCCAATGGCGCCGCCGCCAGCAAGGTGCTCGGCCAGACGAACCTCACGACGCGCAATAACCCCATGCCGCCCACGGCCTCGAGCATGAACTCGCCGGAGGGCCTCGCCATCGCGGCCGACGGCATCCTCTGGGTGGCGGATACGGACAACCATCGCCTGCTGCGCTTCGACGCCGTCGGCTCCTCGATCACGAATGGCCGCGCCGCGGATTTCGTCCTCGGGCAGACTGATTTCACCAGCGGCGACGTTCCCTCGGCGGTGACGGCGGCGAACCTCTACCGGCCGCAGGGCATCGCGCTCGACGCCTCGGGCACGACGACGAGCCTGTGGGTGGTGGACCGCGTGCGCAACCGCGTGCTGCGTTTCGACGACGCGAACGGCGCCCTCACGAACGGCGCGAAGGCCAAGGTCGTGCTCGGCCAGTCGTCCTTCTCCGGCGAGCTGGCGCACACGACGCAGCGCGGCTTCGAGTTCCCCTACGGCATCACGGTCGACAACTCCGACACCACGGCCTCGCCCCGCACCGTGTGGGTGGCCGACACGCTCAACAACCGCGTGATGCGCTTCAATCCGCACCTGCCGAACAAGCCCACGCTCGGCGGCGGCTCCAGCTACAAGACGAAGAAAAAGCGGATCAAGATCGCCGGCTCCGCCTCGGCCGAGGCGGGCGTGGCGTCCGTGAAGTTCCAGGCGCCGAAGAGCGGCTTCCAGGCTGCCATCGGCACCACGAGCTGGTTCTTCACCGGCAAGCTGAAGGTCGGCACGAATCGCTTCACCGTGATCGCCTACGACAAGCTCGGCCAGGCCTCCGCGGCGAAAGTGATCGTCGTGAAGCGCAAGAAGAAGTAAGCCGGACGCGCCATGAAGCCCCTCCTCTGCCTGCTCGCGACGATCGCCCTGGCCGCGCCCGCCTTCGGCGCGGCCCTCACGGACATCCCGTTCGAGATCAAGGAGGGGCAGACGGCCACGCTCGCGGACTACGCCGGCAAGGTCGTGCTGATCGTGAACGTCGCCTCGAAGTGCGGGAACACGAAGCAATACCCCGCCCTCGAGGCGCTCTATAAAAAATACGGCCCGGAGAAGTTCGTGATCCTCGGCTTCCCGGCGAACGACTTCAAAGGTCAGGAGCCCGGGACGAACGCGGAGATCCAGCAATTCTGCACGGGCACTTACGGCATCACGTTCCCGATCCTGCCGAAGATTCACGTGAAAGGCCCCGGGCAGGCGCCGCTCTACGCCGCGCTCACCGGCCCGGACGCCGCCTTCCCCGGCGACGTGCAATGGAACTTCGGCAAGTTTCTGCTCGGGAAGGACGGCACGGTCGTCGCGCGCTTCGAACCGGCGACGAAGCCCGATGACCCGGCCGTCGTCGCGGCGATCGAAACGGCGCTGAAGTAGCCCGCCGGAGGAGGAAAGATGCCCCTCGGCGAGCATCTTTGGTTTTACTTCGCGAGGCGTTGCGCTACAGAGGGGCCTTCATGACGCCCGTCCGCCGGTTCTTCGCCACGTTCGCCCTGCTATCCGCCAGCGCCTCTCCCCTCGTCGCCGCCACTTCCATTCCGACCAACGCCACGGCCAATCTCGTGCTCGGGCAGGCGGATTTCACGACGAACATCAGCCCCTCGCCCGCGACCGCCACGGGCCTGAACATTCCGACCGCCGTCGCGGTGGACACCGCCAGCGGCAAGGTCTTCGTCGCCGACCGCGACAACAACCGCGTGCTCCGCTACCCGAGCCAGACAGCGCTCACGAACGGCGCGGCGCCCGACCTCGTGCTCGGCCAGGTGAATTTCTCCGAGAGCGCGGTGAACCAGGGCCTCGGCGCACCGTCGCAAACCTCGCTCGCGGGACCGTCCGGACTTTTCGTGGACAGCGCCGGCCGCCTGTGGGTGGCCGACACGGGTAACAACCGCGTGCTGATGTTCGCCAACGCCGCGAACCTCTCCGCCGTGCCCGCCTTCGCCGATCGCGTTTACGGCCAGCCCGATTTCGTGACGAACACCGCCGCACCCACGCAGAGCAAGCTGGCCTCGCCCACCGGCCTCTGCGTCGATCCGAACGGCGTGCTCTGGATCGCCGATACCGGCAGCCATCGCGTGCTTGGGTTCAAGAATGCCGCCACGCTCGGCAACGGCCCGAACGCCGACCGCGTGCTTGGCCAGACGACCTTCACCGGCAACACCGCCGGCACCACTCAGCGGCAGTTCTTCAATCCCACCGGCGTCTCCGCCAGCGCCACCCAACTCTGGGTGGCCGACCGCGACAACAACCGCGTCCTCCGCTTCCCGAACTTCCCGACGCAGAACGACGCGCCGGCCGGTCTGGTGCTCGGGCAGACGAACTACACGTCCTCCACGGCCGGCACCTCCGCCACGGCGTTCACCGCCCCCTCCTCCGTGTTCCTGAGCGGCACGAATGTCTGGGTCGCCGATTCCTCGAACAATCGCGTCCTTGGCTTCGCCATCACATCGGCCACCACCTTCGGCGCCGCCGCGAGCGTCGCCGTCGGCCAGCCCTCGCTCGTCACCGGCGGCTCCGGCCTCTCCGCGCAGAATCTCACGCTCGACGCCCGCGCGCAGATCACCGTCGACGCGGAGGGTTCCCTCTGGGTGGCCGACCAGCTCAACAATCGCGTCCTGCGCTTCGGCGCGACGAACGTCATCCCCGACGAGCCGCCCACCATCGCCTTTAATTCCCCGACCAAGATCGTCACCACGAAGTCGAACATCGTCGTGAAGGGCACGGCCGGCAGCGCCGCCGGCATCGCCCGGGTGAGTTTCAAGATCGGCGCGAAGGGTTACTACCGCGCCTCCGGCACCACGAGCTGGAAGGCGACCATTCCGGTGAAAAAGGGCAAGACGCGCCTGGAATTCATCGCCGTGGACGTGAATGGCGCGCTCTCCGCGCCTGGCATCGTCAACGTCCAGCTCGTCACGAAGCCGACCGTCACAGTCAAGGGCTCCCTCCAGGTCTCGACCACGGACTCCACGATCACCCTCACCGGCACGGCCGCCGCGCCGGGCGGCGTGGACCGGGTGGGCTGCTCGGTGGAAGGCGGGGACTCTTTCTTCGCCACCGGCAAATCGAATTGGAAGGTCACCGTCGGCCTGAAGGTCGGCACTTCGACGATCGAATTCCGCGCCATCGACAAGACCGGCAAGGAGTCCAAACCGGTGGTCGTCAAAGTCACCCGCAGCGAGCCCTGATCCCTCGAAATGTCCGACCCGATTCCATCCCCCGCACCGGCCTCGGCCGAATCGACGCTCTGGCATGGCTACACGTCGCAATGGGTGCATTTCTGGACGTATTTCACCTGCGCGATCATCGCCCTTGCGGCCCTCGCGGGCATTCCGTTCACGGGCGGCCTTTCCGCCATCGGCCTCGTCGTGCCGCTGATCTGGGCGCCGATCCAGTGGTTCACAAACCGCGCCACGAGCTACGAACTCACCACCCAGCGCCTGCGCATTCGCCGCGGCATCCTCAACCGCCGCCTCGACGAACTCGAACTCTATCGCGTGAAGGACTACGTGATGGAGCAACCCTTCTTCCTGCGCATGCTCGGTCTCGGCAATCTCACGCTGCTCAGCGCCGACGCCAGCACGCCGACGGTCGCCATCCGGGCCATTGCCGGCGTCGAGGCCGTTCGCGAGAAGCTGCGTAACGCCGTCCAGAGCGAGCGCGATCGCAAGCGCGTGCGCGCCCTGGACGTGGACGATCCCAGCACGCTGGATTGATCCCGCCGGCCGCGCGATTCCTTTTGGCCGACCTGGAGATTGCGGCTAATGTGCCGGCAATGACCACCCGGGAGCATCTCCTTCGCTACCTCCTCTACCCGCGCATCCTGTTCACGGCGATCCTCTGTCTCATCGCCCTCGTCCTGCACGTCGCCTTCGGACTTTACGTCTGGCTCGTGCCGTAACCTCACTCGCAATTTTTCGCCCGGCCCTGCCGGAGTTCCGCACAAGCCCCGTGCAAATCCATTCCGCCACCTTCCTCCTCAGCGCCCCGGATCTGGGAACCTGTCCGGACTCGCCGCTGCCGGAGTTTGCGTTCATCGGCCGCTCGAACGTCGGCAAGTCGTCGATCATCAACATGCTCACGAACCGGAAAGACCTCGCGAAGGTCTCCGCCACGCCGGGCAAGACGAAACTCATCAATTACTTCGCGATCAACAACGCCTGGCACCTCGTCGACCTCCCCGGCTACGGCTACGCCAGGGTCGCGCAGCGCGATCGCCGCGAGTTCAGCAAGTCCGTTGCCGAATATCTCTCCGGCCGCGAGAACCTGCGCACGACCTTCGTCCTCATCGATTCACGCCTCACCCCGCAGGCGATCGACCTCGAATTCCTCACATGGATCTCCGGAGAGGGCGTCCCCTTCGTTCTCGTCTTCACGAAGGCCGACAAACTGAAGCCCCGGCAGATCGAGCAGAACACCGACGTCTTCCGGCAGGCGCTTCTCGACGCCTGCGGCGCCGCCCCGCTGAGCTTCGTGAGCTCCTCGAAAGACCGCGTGGGTCGCACGGAAATCCTCGCCCACATCAGCGAGGAACTCGCCAATCCCCGCTAACGCAGGCGGCGCAGCCCGCCGGACTTTCCGCTGCCAAACCCGCGGGTGACGCGCACCTCCGGCCGGTATTGGATGCGCACCAGCAGATCGCCTCGCCCGCCGCGCGGCTTCGGCAGGCCCTCGCCCGGAATCCGGATGATGGCCCCTCGTGCCACGCCCGCCGGAATTTCCACCCGCACGAGAACGCCCGTCGCCCCGGGAATCCGCTCCGTTCCCCCCTGCGCCGCGCGATCGGCGCTGATCCGCAAATCCGCGCGCAGGTCGGATCCGCGGACCTTGAACCGATAATCCGGTCTGGCGCGCACCCGGACGATCACGAAGCCGCCGCGAAACGGCTCGTCGCGCGGCAGACGGAAGCGCTCACCCGGCGCGGTATCCGGCGGCACGGTGAATGAATAGGTCTCGGGACCATGCGGATTCGCGGGATCGTTCACCCGCACCTCCAGCTCCGCGCCGCGCAAAAACTCCTCGATGCGCAGGTTCACGTCCTGCGAGATATTGCGCTCCACCCGGCCCGCAGTTCGCGGCGGAACCACGTCCTCGCCGCCCCCATGGTCGCGATCGTAGATCCGCCGCTGCTCCGCATCCCAGAGGATTTCGTAGGCGGCATTCAGCTCCTGCAGTCGCGCGGTGGCTTCGGCCGAGTCTGCGTTGACATCGGGATGATGCCGGCGCGCGAGTCGGCGGTAGGCCGCGCGAATCTGCGCGGTCGTGCAGCCGCGATCGAGGCCAAGGATGGCGTAGGGGTCATGCATGTCAGCGCCCGTCATCATGCCTCGCCGGGACCGCAGGGGAACCTCGATTTTCCCTCGCAGTTCCCCTTGCCCGGGCGCGCTTCCCATTGGACGATGCCCGCATGAGCCTCGACCAGCAGCTGACCCTTATCCAAGGCGGCGAATTCATTGTCTGCGACGAAATCGCGTATTCGGCCAAGTCGACTCCCGTCACCCTCACGGCGACCGCCGCTCTGCCAATCAACACCATGCGCGCCGTCTCCGTGCGCATCGACGACGAGATGGTGCCCGTGCCGTTCATTCGCAGCCAGGAACGTCGCGCGATCTCGAATCGCATCCGCATCGACGGTCCGCTGGCCGCCCGCATCGCCGCGGCCCTGGGCTTGAAATAAGCGCCGGCTCGTTCAGTCGAGGCGGAAGTGATTCCCGTAGCAATCCACCTCGATCGGCCGGCGCAGGCGATAATTCCGATCGCGCAGCAGCGTCTGGTAAACCGCGATCCGATCCACCGCATGAACCCACGTGGAATCCCTCCGCAGCACCGCGAGCCGCACCGCGAGAAACGCATCGAGCCACTTCTTCTCGCTCACCCCGGTCGCAGGGGTGCCGCCCGCGCGTCGCTTCGCCTTCGCGAGGAGCCGGTTGATGCCATCCTCGCCGTGATTCACGTAGGCGTCGTAGATCTGGCCCTGGGTGAGCGGATACCGGACGCGGAGCTTCCGCGCGACGGCCATCGCGGGATTCCAGATGAGCCGGTTCACCAGACGGATTTGCGCCCGACGAAAGGCGGGGTCGCCGCCGCAGGATTGAAAGGCCGCGGGAAATTCCTCGAGGCCTTCGGTGCTCGGATTCCGCCCCTCGCTGTCGTGCGGACCCGCGTCGATCCGGCGGAATGCGGGCAGGAATCGCACGAGCGCGTTGCCGGGATTCAGGCGCTGATACTCCTCGAGAAAAAACGTGCCGGAATACGTGCCGCTGGTGAAGCCGACGAAACCGAACGTGTAGCCGCGCTGGTCGCCGATGTTTGCCACGAACGTGTATTGGAACACCGGCGTGCTGTTCTCGAAAATCGACGAAAGCTGCTGGATCGTCTTTTTGACCGATGCCGCCGGAGCCTGCGCGCCGAATGCGAGAAGACATCCGGCAACGAGAGCGGGCACTCGGAAAGATTTCGGCATCATAAATCCGGCGAGATGATACGGATCGATCACCATCCGGCCACCGGATTCTCGAGAATCCCATGGATTTCGCATCGAGAAATTTTTTCGGAAAACTGAATGATTCCCAGCCTGCCACGTTCCATTTGAAAACCCGGCAGATCCAAAAGCTCTGCCACCTTCGATCCCTGACTACTCCTATGCAAACTCCCATACGACCCGCATCCCTCCTCACCGTGACCCGCTGGGGAGCCCGCTGCGCGCTGGCCACCGTCATCGGCTTCAGCCCGCTGATTCACGCACAGAATGCCCCGGCGCCCGCCGTGGAGAACTCCACGAACTCCGACGGCACCGAGCTCCTCTCGGACGACGCGCTGGATGAACTGCTCGGGCCCATCGCGCTCTACCCGGATGCTCTCATCGCGCTGATTTTGCCGGCATCGACCGTGCCCAGCGATATCACCCTCGCCTCGCGCTATCTCGCCAATGGTGGCGACGGAGACCAGGTCGACGACCAGTCCTGGGATCCCAGCGTGAAGTCGCTCGCTCACTATCCCGACGTCGTGAAATGGATGGACGACAACCTCGAGTGGACGACGAGCGTCGGCGAGGCCTTCGTGGCGCAGCCGGCGGACGTGATGAACTCGATCCAGCGCCTGCGCGGGGAAGCGAACGCCGCGGGCAACCTGCAGGACACGCCACAGCAGAAGGTCGTGAAGCAGGTCGTCGAGGAGAAGACCTACATCCGCATCGTGCCCGCGGAGCCGGAGGTCATCTACGTGCCGCAATACGACCCCGAGGTCGTCTACGTCGAGCGCGAGCCGGATTACATTGGGCCAGTCATCGGCTTCGGCGTCGGTTTCGCCGTCGGTTCCTGGCTGAACTACGACTGCGACTGGGGCCGCCGCGACGTTTACTACGGCGACTACCGCCGCGACTGGTATCGCGATGGCGGTTGGGACCGCGGGAACAACAACAATAACAACTGGGTGAACAACACGGTCAACAACGTGAACAACGTCAACGTGGTGAACATCGATAACTCCACGGCCCGCCCATGGAGAGCCAGCGCCAACAGCCGTCGGCAGCTCGAGCAACGCCGCCCGGCTTACAATCGCCGCGTCCAGCAGGCGAATGCCGAAGTGCGTGCCGCCCGCAATGCAAACGGCGGCAAGAAGGGTTCTATTGCCCGTCACAATGCCGTGAAAAGCATTCCGCAACCCACCCGCCTTTCCCAGAACTCGAACCGCGGGAAGAACGGAAATGGCAAGGGCCAGAATGGCAACGGAAAGAACAACAATGGCGGCAAGGGTAAGAACGGCGACAAGGCCGGAACCGCCGCAGCGCTGAAGCCGAACAACTTCGCCCCGAACGCCAATGGCAACCAGAACGGGAAGGGCAATGGCAAAAACAAGGGAGATGGAAACGGCAACGGAAAGAACAAGGGCGACGGACCGAAGCACCACGGAGTGAACACTCCCTCGGCGGCACCGAACGTTCCCGGTCAGCTGAACAGGCCGAAGAACGCCGACAACAAGCCCGGTAAAGGAAATGGCAAGGGCAACGGCAACGGCAACTCGAACGACGAGCCCAGGAATAGTGGCAAAGGCAACGGCGGTGGCGGAAACGGCGGCGGCAACAAGAAGAACAACGACGGTCCCTCGAAGAGGCAGAACGCATCGGGCTCTTCCAGCTCTTCCACGAAGCGGGCGTCCTCCCCGGCGCCGGGCGTGGATCGCCCGAGCCCGAAAAAGGCCAGCAACGACAGACCCAAATCACAGGATCGTCCCAAGGCGTCCGTTTCCCAGCCGAGGCCCAGGTCGAACGATTCCCGGCCCAAGCAGCAGGCTCAGCCGAAGAAACAATCGCAACCGAAGTCCCAGGCCAGCAAGCCCTCCAGCGGTCCGAAGAATAACGGGGGCGGTAATGGCGGCGGCGGTCGAAACAACGGCGGCGACAGAAAGAATGGCAACAACGACAACAAGAAAAAGGGCGACAAAAAGAACAAGGACTAGCTGACGCTTCACCCTCTGCCCGGAGTTTCCCATGGAAACTCCGGGCCACCTCGACCTCTCCGGCTCACAGACATGACTGCACATCTCGCTCAACTCCGCCGGATCCTTTTCCTGCCGGCATCGGCCTGTCTGCTCGCGGGCTGCGTTGTCACTCCTGATGGCGCGGTGGTCCTCCCCCCGCCTCCTCCGGTGGTGGTCGCACCGATCGTTCCGACGGTTCCGGTCGTCTACGGAGGCGGCTACTATGCCGGATACCGTCCCTACTACGGAAGACGCTACGCCTACTATGGAGGCGGCTATCGTCCCTACTGGGGTGGCGGCTACGGATATCGCCGAGGTTACGTGGCCTACAATCGGGGCTACTGGGGCGGATACCGCGGCGGCGGCTATTACCGCGGAGGCTACTACCGCCGTTGAATCGAGCTCAGCACTTCGTGAGCGGTTGCCCGGCCGGCGAGCCAGGCGGACTCTACGCGGGATTCCGAAAACGCATCCCCCGTCACAAACAGGCCCGGTGGTAGATCCGACACCACGGCAGCCTCCTCCCGGCAATACCGCGCGTAGCGCCAGCGATGCATGAACACATCCCGCGCTGCGGCTCGCGGCAGCTCCCATCGCTCCTCGAGGCGCTTCCGCAGGCGTTCCGCCCACTCGGCAGGATCTGCTTCGAGAAATTCCCGACTGAATCCCGGCGAGGCCTGCGCCACGAAAACCGTCGTGGCCGGCGCGATGCGTCCCATCTTGTGATTCTCGCAGGCCGACCACGCGAGATCGTCCACTGGATCGACACGGGCATAGACCTCTCGCGATCGGCCGCTCCATTCCCCCGCGTAGGCGAAAAACGCGGTGAGGCACGGCGCTAACGCGGCCAAATCCGGCTCCCGCCCCAGCACGGCCAGCGTCTGCGGCAGCGGCGCGGAGCACACCACCGCGGCGAAGCCACCGCCGTTTCCTTCCCCCAGATCCCAGCCCTCGTCCCGACGCTCCACCCGGGTGATCAGCGCCTCCATCCGCACCGACAAATCTCCCCGGAGCGCCTTTCCGACGCGATTGTTTCCCATGGCGTGATACCACCGCGGCCCGCCGGCCGAAATTTCCCGGCCTTGGAGGTTCACCACCGGCGCGTCGATCGGGCGCAGCTCATCGCCGCAAAGGGCCTCCATTTCGCGCTGAAACTCCGCATTTCGCATCGTGAAAAACTGGGCGCCGTGGTCCACGATGTGATCGCCCCACCGACGAGTGGCGCAGCGGCCACCCAGGCTTCGCGATTTCTCGAAGATCGTGACCTTTGCTCCCGCGGCGGCGAGCCGGCGGGCACAACTCAATCCCGAAAGCCCCGCTCCGATAACAGCGACGGACGGAGCATCCTGGCGGAAACCGGAAAGAGACATGCCTGACTTACGCGCGCCAGAGCCGGAGCGATTCGCTTTTTTCGACCTACAATTCCCCGGCGGCCTTCGGCGTCTTTCCGTCGAGCAGGCAGCTCACGTTCATGTCGCCCATCACGTTGATCGCCGTGCGGCAGCGATCGAGGAACCAGTCCACCGGCAACAGCAATGCGATGTAAACCGGATCGAGTCCCACTGCGTGAAAGACAAGCGTCATGGTCACCAGGCCGGCCTCGGGAATGCCCGCCGCGCCGACCGAGGCCACGACGGAGGTGAGCACGACGAGAAATTGCTGCCCGATGGAGAGTTCTATTCCGATGAATTGCGCGATGAAAAGCGCGGCCATCGCCTCGTAGAGCGCCGTGCCGTCGTTGTTGAAATTCGAGCCAAGCAGCGCACCGAGACTCGCGGATTTTTCCCGCAGGCCGACGCGGTCACGCAGGCTCTCGAAGGTCACCGGCATCGTCGCCGTGGAGCTGCCCGTCGAGAAGGCCATCACGAGGGCATCCCGGCCGCCCCGCAACAGGTCGAGCGGGCGCACCCACGAGCACAGCCGCACGCGCACGAGGTAATACGTGGCCTGGAGAAGCAGCGCGAGAATCACCGCGAGCACGAAAATCCCCAGCGCGTGAAAGGCGCCGAAGCCCTTGGTGCCCACGATGCTCGCCACAAGGCCGAACACCGCCAGCGGCACCACGGCAATGATCCAGTGCAGGATGATGATGAGCGTATCGAGCCCGAGATCGACCCAGGGAGCGACGCGGTCTTTCTGCACACTGCGGCGAAGCGCCATGCCGAAGGCCACCGCAATGAAGATCACGCCGATCACCTTTCCCTCGTCGCCGAGCGGGCCCAGCAGGCTCTTCGGGACGTTCTCGACGAGTTGCGAAACGATGTCGACCTTCACGACGGTCTCCTCGCCGGACGGCGCGGACTCGTGCGGCGACCAGCGGCCAGGCTGGACAATATTGGCAACGAACAAACCGACAAAAATTGCGACCAGCGTGTTCAGCACGAGCAACCGCAGCAGGCGAGGCGCGGTTCCCGGCTCGAAGGCCGCCTTGATGAGCGCCTGCACGATGGCCAGAAGAATGAGCGCCGGAGCAAGCGCTCCGAGCAGCCGCAGCACGAGCTTGCTGAAAATCCCGAGGCCGCTCAGCAACTCGACCACGGCCTCGTTCGGAGCCTCCGGAGTGCCCTTTAAGGCGCCGAGCAGGAGCCCGACAGCCGCGCCGAGAATCAACCCGCCGACAATGCGCTGGTAGAGCGGCGTGCGCTGCCACCATCCGATGAATCCCGTGGATGTGGTGGTTTCCATGCGTTCGCCGCGGACCTTGCCAGCCACGGCGGCGCTTTGGCAAAGGCTTTTCGCCGTCCGATCGATTTCGTGTCGCGGGCCAACGCGAACCGCCACGCTGCACGGCCCCTCACCGCAAGCAACGCCGCACCGATTCCCATGACGATGACCGCGTGAACAAAGATGAACTCACCCACCCCGGGGAACTCACTAAAACCCGCCCACGAAAGCGCCGGGCCGCGAACCATTGATGCAACCCGCTCCCACCCTCGAACCCACCCTCTCCCATGCTCTGGTCCATCCTCGTCATCATCCTGCTCTTCTGGGCGCTCGGCTTCGGCTTTCACGTCGCTGGCAGCCTTATCCACGTCCTTCTCGTCGTCGCCTTGATCGTGCTGGTCGTCCAGCTCCTCACCGGCCGCCGCGCACCCTGAGCGGCGCCGCTTAGGGCAGGAGTGCCGCGATTGCAAACCATGCGATCATCGCGACGCCCACAAGAAATTTGCCAATGAGGCCGGCCGTCGTGCCGAGAAACGTGCCCCATCCCGATTTTCCTGCCGGCAGGATCCCCCGGCCGCCAAGCAACTCTCCGAGCAGAGCGCCGATCAGAGGCCCCACAAAAATCCCGATCACGCCGAAAAAAAGGCCGACGATCGCCCCGAGAATTCCCCCGATCGCTCCCCAGCGCGTCGCCCCGAAGTATTTCGCGCCGACCGCCCCGCTCACGAAATCGAGAGCCATCGCCAGCGTGGCGAGCAGCGTCAGCCCGAGCAAGGTCGGCCAGCCCACGGCGTGGAGCGTGAAGTGATTCAGCACCGCGCCGCCGAGGATCAGGATCACGCCGGGCAGCAGCGGGACCACCGTTCCCACGAGCCCGAAGAGCATTAATCCGACGGTCAGAATCCACCACAGCGCATCCATCGGCGCAGACGATAGCACCTCCGCGCGCCCGCGCGCGGTGAAACCATTGACCGGAAACTTTTGCCACAAGTCCCCCGAGCTTGCTTTTCACGGTCACCTCCTTCCGCCGCCTCATTTGCAACGCCGGCTTCCGCGTCGATTCCATCCAGTGCTTCGGCCCGCCGATCGCCGACCTCACGTCGTCCCAATCCGGCCTTCTTCCCGTCGTCGATCGCCTCGCCTTCCGCCTGGCCCAGCTCTGGAAGGGCTTTTTCGGCTACCAAATTCTCATCGAGGCCACGCGCCCGGACTCCGTCGATACGCTCATGGCGAATACGTTCGTCAACCTGCGCACGCCGCCGGCCGCCTAGGCGCACCTTCTCATCGCCCGGCGCGGGATTTCCTGCATGATCGCGCCATGAGCCTGCCCGGCCCCACTCTCGATCGCATCGTCGCCGCCGCGGGGGCCGCCCCGGTTCTCCTGGACCGCCTGCCGTGGCCCGAAGTCGCCGCCCTGCGCGAACAAAACGGCGGCCTCCTCCTGCTTCCGCTCGGCGCGACCGAGCAACACGGCCCGCACCTGCCCATCTGCACCGACACGCTGCTGGCGGAATCCGCCTGCGCCTTCGCCTCGGCCCGCACCGGCGTTCCCGTGCTGCCGCCGCTCGCCTACACCGTCTCGGCCGGCCACACCGCCAAATGGCCCGGCACCTTTTCGCTGCTTCACGAGACGTTCATCGCGTCTCTCCGCCAGCTCGCCGCGTGGTGCGCGGCCACCGGCTGGAAGCGCCTGTTGCTCGTGAATTCCCATTTCGGCAACGACGCCTCGATGCGCGTCGCCGTGGACCAGATTCGCCTCGAGCACCTCGGCCGCCTGCAGATCGCCGCTCGCAGCACCTACCAGCTCACGCCGGAAATCTGGCAGGCCTTCATCGCCGATGCCGACGACCTCCACGCAAACAAGGCCGAGACCGACCTGCTTTTGCATCTCGCGCCGGAACTCGTGCGGATGGACCAGCTCGCCGCGGCGGACGATCCCGACCGCACGGCCAATTCCATCTTCGCCTATCCTGTCGCGCAAACGAGCCTGAATGGCGTCACCGGATTCCCCTCGCGCGCCACCGCCGAGGATGGCGCCGTCCTCTTCGCGCAGATCGGCGAGGCCCTCACCACCCTCGTCGAACGCGCGAAAACCGACGAGCCCCCGCTCGGCCCCGAGCATTGGGCGGACGTGCCGCGGCTTGCTACGAGTTTTTTCCAGCCATGAACAAGCTGCTCGTCCTTGTCGGTAGTCCGCGCCGCACCGGAAACTCCGCCGCCCTCGCCGCCGCCGTGCAGCGCGGGGCGGAATCCACCGGCGCCTCGGTGGCCACGCGCTTCCTCGACGACCACATCGGCTCGTTCCTGCGCGACTGCCGCACCTGCCGCCGCGCGGACGGCGAGTGCTCCATCGACGACGGCTTCCGCCGCCTGTTCCTCGAGGATTTCCTGCCCGCGAATGGCGTCGTCTTTTGCTCACCCGTCTACTGGTATGGCCTGTCCGCCCAGACAAAGGCATTCTTCGACCGCACGTTCTGCTATTACGCCGCCTCTTATCCGCAGTCGGCCAGCGTCGTCGCCCGGATGTCCGGCAAGCGCATCGGCCTCGCGCTTGCATCCGAGGAAACCTACCCCGGCGCGTCGCTCGGCATCGTCCATCAACTTCAGGAATACTCCCGCTACACGCATTCGGAGTTCGTCGGCGTCGTCCGTGGCGTCGGCAATCGCCGCGGCGAAGTCACCCTCGACCCCACCGATCCGCTCGTGGCCGCCGAGGCCCTCGGTCGCGATCTCTTCGCCGCAAAATTCTCCGACTATCGCATCGACACGCCTCGCAGCGCGCGGGTCTGGGAGTCGTAGGAAGCGGAGCGAGGAACGGAACCTGCTCCCCTTCCGTGCCATGGAGCGTCTCGTCGAATCCCTCGCCACCGCCTTCATCGCCCTGCGTCGCCTCGGGATCACCCGGAGGGAGACGTATTCCGGCCTGCTTCACGACGCGCTCGTCACCCAGCCCGATCTGCTCGGCCTCTGGAGCGTGTGGGAGCCCGATTGCTTCGACGGGCGCGACGCCGAGTTTCGCTTCGCCGCCGGGCACGACGCCACCGGCCGCTTCGTGCCGTATTGGCATCGCGGCTACGGCAGCCCGAAGCTCGATCCCGTCACCGGCTACGAACACCCCGGCGCGGGCGACTGGTATTGGGTGCCGAAGCGCTACAACGAGCGCTGCCGCGTGGACGACTACCTCTACGCCGTCGCCGGCAAGATGATGCGCATCTCGAGCGAGATCATCCCGATCTGCGAGGGCGGCCGCGTGGTCGGCGTCGTCGGCGTCGATCAGGCCGTCTCGCCAAAACCAGGCCGCCGGCCCGCCGCCACCCCCGTCGTGCAATTCGTGGGAACCTCGCCGGAATGCGAGCGCCTGCGCCTCCTCACCGGCCGCGAGCGCGAGGTCCATTACTGGCTCACCGAGGGGAAGTCGAACGACGAGATCGCCGCCATCCTCGGCATCAGCGGTCACACCGTCAAAAATCACCTCTACCTCATCTTCCAGAAACTCGGCGTCGAGAATCGCTACGCCGCCGCGCTCGCGGGTCGCGCCGAATAGCCCGATCGAGACGAACTTCTCATTCCGCATCGCGACTCCATGCGGGAAGGTCCGCGAAGATGAGCGCCCAGCCGACCTTCGCCGTTCCCGAGGACTTCACCGTCGACGCCAACAAACTCGCCGCCACCCGCAAGGCGCTCGAAGCCGCCGGCGTGAAGTTCTGCTTCTCGACGTTTGTGGACGTCCACGGCGTCGCGAAGGCGAAGGCGACGCCGCTCGATGCCTTCGAGAAAATGGCGCACGGCTCGGAGCTCTTCACCGTCGGCGCGATGGAGGGCATGGGCCTCGTCGGCCCGCACGAGGACGAATGCGCCGCCGTGCCCGATCTCGACACGATGCTCGTCTGCCCGTGGGACCGCCGCCACGCCTGGTTCTTCGGCGACCTCTACTACCACGGCGCGCCCTACGCGCACGACAGCCGCGTCATCCTCAAGCGCCAGATCGCGCGCGCCGCGAAACTCGGGCTGAAGCTGAACCTCGGCATGGAGACCGAGTTCTACGTGATGTTTGTCGACTCGCAGACCGGCGAGCGCCGCATCCTGCAGCGCGACCGCTACGAGGGCACCTGCCCGGCCTACGACGCGCACCTCACCTTCGGCGCGATGGATTTCCTCGAGCCCATGGCCGACGCCATGAAGGAGCTCGGCTGGGGCCTGTATTCGTTCGACCAGGAAGGCGGGCACAGCCAGTTCGAGTTCGACTTCAACTACGCCGACGCCCTCACCACCTGCGATCGCTTCGTGTTCTTCCGCACGATGGCGAAGAACATCGCCGCCAAAATCGGCGCCACCGCGATCTTCGTGCCGAAGCCCTTCTCGGACGACTTCCGTTCCGCCGACCACTTCAACATGTCCCTCGCCAGCCTCGAGACCGGCGAGAATCTCTTTGCGCCGCAACCCGGCGAGGACAATCCCTTCCCCGCGAAATACGGCAGCCCGATGGCGAAGCTCGCCTACCACTTCGCGGCCGGCATCCTGCGCCACGCGCCGGCGATCACCGCCGTCACCTCGCCGACCTACAACAGCTATCAGGGTCTGATCGCGCAGGGAGACATGCCCGACATCTCATGGGCGCCCGTCATCATGGCCTGGGGCAACAACAACCGCTCCGCGATGCTCCGCTTCCCGCCCAACCGCTACTGCGTGGAAAATCGCGCCCCGGACATCGCGTGCAATCCCTACCTCGCCGCCGCCGTGCAGCTCGCCGCCGGCCTCGAGGGCATCGAGCAGCAGCTTGATCCCGGTCCGCCGCTGAACGTGAATTGCTACGACCTCACCCGCGCGCAGCTTCGCGCCGCCGGCGTGCGCCTCCTGCCCCGCACGCTGCTCCACGCGCTCGAGGCCTTCGACGAGGATGCGCTCATCGACGAGGTCTTCAGCGACTTCAAGGAGATCTACCACCGGCAGAAGCTCAAGGAGTGGGACGAGGGCTTCTACGCCATCAACGAGGCGCACCTCCGCAAGCGCCTCACGTTCATTTGACGTATGACACCGACGACGGTCGTCGTTCCCGCCGGAGAGTTCGAAATGGGCGAAAGCGACGCGGACAAATTCGCGAATGACACCGAGTGCCCCCGCCACGTCGTGCGCATCGCCGCACCGTTCCGCATGGCGGCCTTTCCCGTCACCAATGCCGACCTGCGCCGCTTTGTGCCCGACTGCGCCGCAGACGAGCCGGGCAACCTGCCCGCGGTGAACGTGAGCTGGCTCGAGGCGACCGCCTACTGCGACTGGCTCGCGGCGGAAACCGGCGAACCCGTGCGTCTGCCGAGCGAGGCCGAATGGGAACACGCCTGCCGCGCCGGCACGCGCACGCCCTTCCACACCGGCGCGGAGATCACGCCCGCCGCGGCGAACTTCCTCTACGACGAGCACGGCCTGCGCGTCGGCCTCGGCCAGCGCACGCCCGCTGGCACCTACGCGCCAAATGCATTCGGCCTCGAGGCCATGCACGGCAACGTCTGCGAGTGGTGCGCCGACACCTGGCACCCCGACTACGCCGCGGCGCCCGCCGACGGCTCCACATGGATCGATCCCGCCAGCGAACGCCGCGTCATTCGAGGCGGCGCGTGGGATTACCTCCCGCGCCTCCTCCGCAGCTCGTGGCGCGACGCGCTCCCTGCATCCACCCGCCGCGACAATGTCGGCTTCCGCATCGTGATCGCATGAAACCGCTCTTCTTCAAAACGCTCTGGGGAAACACCGCACCGCCCGCCGAGGCCGCCGCGCAAGCCGCCGCCGATGGCTTCGACGGCCTCGAAGGTCCACTGCCCGCCGAGCCCGAGGAATTCCTCGACGCCCTCGCCGATTTCGATCTCCAGTTCATCGCCGAGATTTCCACGACGGGCTTCGCCGTGCCCGATCCCGGTTCCACGGTCGCCGATCATCTCGACGCATTCGAGCGCCTGCTCGACCACAGCCTCACCGCCCAGCCGCTCTTCGTCAGCACGATGGGCGGCAGCGACCTGTGGTCGTTCTCCGAGAGCGTCGACTTCTTCACCCGCGCCCACGCCCTCGTCGCCGATCGCGCCATCCGCTGCGGCTTCGAGACGCATCGCAGCCGCAGCTTTTACCATCCCGTCCGCACGGCGGAACTCCTCCGCGAACTCCCCGAGGATCTGGAAATGACGATCGACTTCAGCCACTGGTGCGTCGTCACCGAGCGCCTCGTGCTCGACGAATTGCCCGACGTCCTCGCGCTCTGCGCCGAGCGCGCGCTGCACATCCAGCCGCGCATCGGCTACGACCAGGGCGCGCAGGTGCCCGATCCCCGCGCGCCGGAATACGCCCGCTTCGTCGACGCCCACCTCCGCTGGTGGCGCGCGCTGTGGGAAGGCCAGCGCGCCCGCGGCTTCGACACCATCACCATGACGCCCGAGTTCGGCCCCGACGGCTACCTGCACTGCGAGCCATTCACCCAGCGCCCCGTCGCCGATCTCTGGGAGCTGAACGTCTGGACTGCCGACCGCCTTCGCCGCGAATTTCAAAACTGGCTCCACCCCTGACATCACCATGGCCGCCCTGCGCAACGACACGCTCGAGAAAATCAACGCCTGCGAAGAAGCGGTGCTCCGCTCCGCGCCCTCGCGATCCATCCGCCCCGAGCGCGCGCTCGACGAAGTCTTCGCCGACATCCAGCAAACCGCCGCCCGGCCGCTTTCGCAGGCGACGACGCTGCCGCCCGAGGCCTACACGAGCGAGGCCTTCTACGCGTGGGAGGTCGAGCACATCTTCAAACGGGAGTGGCAGTGCCTCGCGCACCTCTCGCAGATCCCGAACGCCGGCGACTTCCTCACGCTCGACCTTCTCGGCGAACCGCTCCTCGTCGTGAACGGGAAGGACAGCGTCGTGCGCGCTCTCTCGCGCACCTGCCCGCATCGCGGGATGGACATCATGCCGCCCGGCTTCGGCCGCGACGGTCACGGCACCGCGGAGCCGAGGGCCGACGCACCCGGCGCCGGTCACACGCGCCTCCTCCTCTGCCCCTATCACGCATGGACGTTCGAGCTCGACGGCCGCCTGAAAGCCTGCCCCGAGATGCATCGGGCCGAGGGCTTCACTCGCGATGCCCACGGCCTGCGCGAATTCCGCACGGAGATCTGGAACGGCTTCGTCTTCGTCAATCTCGACGGCCAGGCCGCGCCCCTCGCGCCGCGCCTCGCCGAAATGAACGCCGACTTCGGCCAATGGGCCCCCGCCGACATGCAGCTCGTCATCCAGCGCGAGTGGGACTGCCCGTTCAACTGGAAGGTGCTCGTCGAGAACTTCATGGAGAGCTACCACCACCTCGGCGCGCATGCGAAGACGCTGCAGCCGATGATGCCCGCCCGCGACACGTGGAACGAACAGGAACGCGAGCTCTCCGTGCGTTGCCACCTGCCGTTCAAGGAATCCGTCCTCGACGAGCTCCACCAGCGCGAGCACGCCTTCGGCTTTCCCACGATCGCTGCGCTCGACGCTCCGAAGAAAGCCGAGTCCGGGCTATTTCTCGTCTTCCCGCATTTCCTCATCTTCACGCTGCCCGACCGCATCGTCTGGTATCGCATCGTCCCGCTCGGCCCCGGCCGCCTGAAGCTGCTCACCACGATGCTCGTGCCGAAGACGACGGCCGCCCGCCCCGACTTCGACACGCTGCTCGAGGCCGAGATGCCGCTCTTCTTCGAGTTCCACCTCGAGGACATGGAAATGTGCACCGCCATCCAGCGCGGCATGTCCTCGCTCGGCGCGCAGCGCGGCCGCCTCAGCCACCTCGAGATGTCCGTCTGGCTCGTCCAGCGCTACCTCGCCGCCCGCATCCGCGGCACCTGGCCCACGCTCGACCAGCCCGCCGCCCCCGGCCAGCGCTGATCAGACAGAATTTCCAAAATTGGACCCCACCACCCCGTTCAGAAATTCCGTCAATTCCGTGAATTCTGTCTGAAATGTTCTCTCTTCCCGGAAAAGTCGCCGTGGTCACCGGCTCCGCATCCGGCATCGGCCTCGCCGTCGCCGAGCGCTTCCGCGCCGCGGGAGCTGCCGTTGTCGGCCTCGACCGCAATTCCGCCTCGCCCTGCGACGTCTCCGACGAATCGCAGCTCGCCGCCGCGCTCGATGCTGTCGTCGCGGAGCACGGCCGCCTCGACATCATGGTAAACAACGCCGGTATCCAGCCGCTCGGCGTCGATTTTGCCACTCTCACGCCGCAACTCCTCGAGCGCACATTCGCCGTAAACGTGAACGGCGTCGCCCTCGGCACGAAGCACGCTGCCCGGCACATGACTGTCGGCGGCCGCATCCTGAACACCGGCTCGTTCGTCGGCATGATCGGCGTGCCCCAGGGCACCGCCTATGCCGCTTCGAAGGCCGCCGTCATTCACCTCACGCGCCTTGCCGCCGTCGAGCTCGCCTCGCGCGGCATCACCGTGAACTGCGTCTGCCCCGGCACCGTCGCCACGCCCGCCGTGCTCGACATTCCCGACAACCCCGAGATTCCCTTCGCCGAATCCCGCACCCCGCTCGGCCGCCTCGCCACGCCGGAGGAGATCGCCGCCGCCTTCCACTTCCTCGCCTCGGACGAGGCCTCCTACATCACCGGAGCGATCCTTCCCGTCGACGGCGGCATCACCGCCGGCTGGGAACGCTACGACCTCACCACCCCGCCAAATATCCTGAACGGCCGCTGGACCGAATGAACTCCACTTCCGAATTCCACATTCCAAATTCCCCCTTTTCCCCGCCGCCCCGCTTCACCTGGCCCGGCGGCAAACGCTGCGCCGTGATGCTCTGCTTCGACGTCGACGGCGAGACCACCGCGCTCTCCGAGGATCCCGCCCTCGCGCAGCGCCTCACCACGATGTCGCAATGCGAATACGGGCCGCGCGTCGGCGTGCCGCGCCTGCTCGGACTGCTCGAGCATTGCGGCGTGCCGGCGACGTTCTTTATCCCGAGCTTCATCGCCGAGCACCACCCGGGAATGACCCGCGCCATCGCCGCCGCCGGCCACGAGATTGGCGCCCACGGCCACCTGCACGAGAAACTCGCCCAACTCTCGCCCGCTCAGGAGGAGGCCGTGCTTACGAAAAGCCTGCGCATTCTCGAGGAGATCACCGGCACACGCCCCGTCGGCCATCGCGCGCCGTGGTTCGAGATCAATCCCGGCACGCCCGATCTCCTGAAAGCCCACCGCCTCCTCTACAGCGCGAGCCTGATGGGAGACGACGTGCCCTACCTTCACGCCAACGGCCTTGTCGAGATTCCCGGCCAGTGGATGCTCGAAGACTGGGAGCAATTCGCCTTCAACGCTGATCCCGCCTGGGGCGTGATGCCCGAGAATTGCGAGAAGGTCTACGACCTCTGGATGCGGGAATACGAGGCCATGCGCGACTTTGGCTGCTGCTTCGTCCTCACGCTCCACCCGTGGCTGAGCGGTCGGCCCTCCCGCGTGCGCCTGCTCGAGCGCATCATCTGCGACATCCAGGCCGACGGCGCAGCGTGGTTCGCCACCGGCGCGGAGATTGCCCGCTACGTGCTGGCGAATCCCTCCGCCCGCCGCGAGATCGATCTTTCCTAGCGGGGCCGCATCCGCCAGAGCCGCGCCCCGCGATCTCCCAGTGATCCCGCATGAGCAAATCGCAGAAACAGTCCTGGTTCATCCGCTTTGCCAAACGCACGTCCACGCTCGCGGGCAAGCCGGCCACCTTCGCCGTCGCCGCCGGCGTCGTCATTCTGTGGGCCATCCTCGGTCCCGCTTTCGGGTTTAGCGACACCTGGCAGCTCGTCATCAACACCAGCACGACCATCATCACCTTCCTGATGGTCTTCCTCATCCAGAACACGCAAAACCGCGACTCCGAGGCCATCCAGATCAAGCTCGACGAGCTCATCCACGTCACCACCAAGGCGAATAACGTCCTCCTCGATCTGGAGGAACTCGACGACGAGGACCTCGAGAAGCTGCGCGACCATTACCTCGAGATGGCCGATCGCGCCCGCAAGGCCCGGGCAAAATAATCGCCGCCCGACGTTCTCCGCATCCGCCCGTCGTGGCTGGATGCCCTCGCCGAATCTCGTGGAGGTCGCCCGTCCATCACCGGCGACCTCCTTTTTGACGATTTACAGAGAAACGGTGCCGGAGAGCCGTCCTCGACGGCCTCCAAACCATCCCTGTCCAAAAAAAACTTCCCTCTGGCGCGCGGCTGGCCCGACCCCTGCTTGACAAAGTATTACCGATTTTATTTTTCGTAATACTTCCACGCCATGACGAGCCAACCCGCCCCTACCGAGCCCCCGGCACGCCCCGTTCAGCGGATCAGCATCTCGCTGCCGGATTCCGTCTATCGCGAACTCGACGAAATGATCGAGGAGCGCGGCATCGAGAGCCGCTCGAAGCTTATCACCGAGCTCATCAACCAGGCCGTCATCGAGCACCAGGAGGACAAAGGCGACCAGATCATGGCCGGCACCATCACCCTCCTCTACGACGAGGCCAAGGGCCCGCTCCTCCAGAAGCTCGCCGAGATCGAGCGCGAGCACATCGATGAGGTCATCAGCTCGCTCCATGTCCAGCTCGAGCACAGCCACCGCATGGAGGTCATCCTCGTGCAGGGGCCGGCGGACAAGCTCCGCCGCATCACCGACCGTCTCCTCGGCTGCAAGGGCGTCCGCACCGGCAAGCTCACGCTCTCGAGCATCATCATTCCCCCGCTCCACCCGCTGCCCCAAAAGCCCGAATGAGCCTCTTCGAAGAAACCCTGCCCGGCGGCGCGCCGTGGTCGATGATCATCCCGCGCCACCGCCTCGTCCGCCTCACCGCGCTCGACGCCAGTGCGAACCTCACCGCGCTCCTGTTCAACGCCCGCCAGCCGCTCGACCGCCTCAACGTGCCCGACACGCTCAAGGCCCTCCACACGGCAAAGCTCACCCGCGGCCACATTCTCATGAGCGACATGGGCCACGCGCTCGCATCGATCGTCGACGACACCCTGGGCTGGCACGATCCCCTCGGCGGCCACATCACCGCCGCCCACGTCCGCGCGAAATACGGCGAGCACAGCTACCAGGATTTCCGGAACGACTGGTATCGCAACGCCCACGACAACTTCCTCGTCGAGCTGCAGAAGCACGGCCTCGGCCTGCGCGACCTCATCGCCAGTGTGAACTTCTTCAGCAAAGTCACGGCGGACGACGATGGCGTGCTCGCCTTCGTCGAAGACCACGCTCCCGCCGGCGCCGCCATCACGCTGCGCACCGAAATGGACGTCCTCTTCGTCCTCTCGAACACGCCCCACCCGCTCGCGCCCGTCGGCGAATACCCCCGCGCCCGCGTCCAGCTCACGATCGACGCCGCCGCGCCACCGGCCGACGACGACTTCTGCCGCAACTTTCGCCCCGAGTGCGCCCGCACCCTCGCCCTCACCGACCGCCTCTACCTATGAGCACGCTGAACTACGTCGAAAGTCCGCTGAAGCCCGAGGACGCCGTCTATCGAGAGGTCATCCCCGCCGGCGACGGCTGGATGCACCGCATCGCGAAGGGCCAGACGCTCCGCATCCTCGACCTCGAGGGCAACCAGGCCGCCGACACGCTTTTCTACAACGCCGCCGACCTCAGCGAGCGCTACAGCGCGCAGGATACGATTCGCGAGCAGGGCGCCATCTACCTCACCACCGGCACCGTGCTCCGGTCGAACCTCGGCCGCCCCATGCTCACGATCACGGCCGACACCTGCGGCCGGCACGACACGCTCGGCGGCGCCTGCGCGACCGAGAGCAACATGGTGCGCTACAGCCTCGACAAGCGCTTCATGCACGCCTGCCGCGACACCTTCCTGCTCCAGATCGCCCTCAGCGGCCTGCCGCTCACGAAGCGCGACCTCGCCCACAACATCAACTTCTTCATGAACGTGCCCGTCACGCCCGAGGGCGGCCTGCGCTTCGCCGACGGCGTCTCCGAGCCCGGCAAATACGTCGAAATGCGCGCCGAAATGGACGTCTGGTGCCTCCTCTCGAACTGCCCGCAGCTCAACAACCCCTGCAACGCCTACAACCCGACGCCCGTCGAGATGCTGATCTGGGAAAAGGGCATTTAGACGGAATTTACGGAATTTTGGGAATTGATGAAAAAATCGCTCCGTCCCTGTTCCTCAGAAAATTCCGTCAATTCCGTTAATTCTGTCTAAAAAGATGTTCACCAAAGTCCTCATCGCGAACCGTGGCGAGATCGCCTGCCGCATCATCCGCACGCTGCGCAAGCTCGGCGTGAAATCCGTCGCCGTCTATTCCGAGGCCGACGCCCACGCGTTGCACGTCCGCATGGCCGACGAGGCCGTCTGCATCGGGCCCGCACCGGCTGCGCAGAGCTACCTCCTCGCGGACAAGATCCTCGAAGTCGCGAAAGCCACCGGCGCGCAGGGCATCCACCCCGGCTACGGCTTCCTCAGCGAGAACGCCGCCTTCGCCGACGCCTGCGAGGCCGCCGGCATCGCCTTCATCGGTCCCACCGCGCAGAACATGCGCGACTTCGGCCTCAAGCACACCGCCCGCGCCCTCGCCATTGCGAGCGACGTCCCCGTCTCGCCCGGCACCGACCTGCTCGAGACCGTCGAGGAAGCCGCCACGGCCGCGCAAAAGATCGGCTACCCGGTGATGATCAAGAGCACCGCCGGCGGCGGCGGCATCGGCATGCAGCTCGTGCAAAACGCCGCGGAGCTCGCCGAAAAATTCGCGAGCGTGCAGCGCCTCGCCCAAAGCAACTTCAAGGCCGCCGGCCTCTTCCTCGAGAAATACATCGCCGCCGCCCGGCACGTGGAGGTGCAGCTCTTCGGCGACGGCGCGGGCACGATCGCCGTGATCGGCGAGCGCGATTGCTCCGCCCAGCGCCGCAACCAGAAGGTCCTCGAGGAAACCCCCGCACCGAATCTGCCCGACGCCGTCCGCGCCAGCCTCCACGCCGCCGCCCGCCGCCTCGGCGAAAGCGCGCGCTACCGCTCCGCCGGCACCTGCGAGTTCATGTATGACGCCGCCGAGGAGAAATTCTACTTCCTCGAGGTGAACACCCGCCTCCAGGTCGAGCATTGCGTGACCGAGGAAGTCAGCGGCCTCGACCTCGTCGAATGGATGGTCCGTCTCGCCGCCGGCGAAGCGCTTCCCCTCGCCGACTACGCCCACGCCCCGCTCGGCCACGCCATCGAGGCGCGCATCTACGCGGAGGACCCGAACAAGGATTTCCAGCCCAGCACCGGCCTGCTCACCGAGGTCAGCTACCCGGACAACGTGCGCATCGACGGCTGGGTCGAGCCCGGCAGCGAAGTCACGCCTTACTACGACCCGATGATCGCGAAGGTCATCGCCCACGCGCCCACCCGCGCCGAGGCGATCGACAAGCTCCGCGCCGCGCTCGCCGCCACCCGCCTCGACGGCATCGAGACGAATCTCGCCTACGTCGCCGCCATCCTCGATACGGACGCCTTCCGCCACGGCGGCGTCACCACGAAATACCTCGCGACCTTCGCCTACCAGCCGCAGACCATCGACGTGCTCGAGGCCGGCACGCAGACGAGCGTGCAGGATTTCCCCGGTCGCCTCGGCTACTGGGCCGTCGGCGTGCCGCCGTCGGGGCCGATGGATTCGCGGTCGTTCCGCCTCGCAAACCACATCCTCGGCAACGACTCCGCCGCCGCTGGTCTCGAACTCACGATGTCCGGCCCGACATTACGCTTCAACACCCCGACCGAGGTCTGCCTCGCCGGTGCGCAGATGCCGGCGAGTCTCGATGGGGTCGCCGTTCCCTACGGCGTCTCCGTTTCCGTCGCTGCCGGGCAGACGTTGCGCATCGGAAGAGTCGAAGGTCGCGGCGTCCGAACATACCTCGCCATCGCCGGCGGCTTCGACGTGCCCGATTACCTCGGCAGCAAATCCACCTTTGCGCTCGGTGGCTTCGGCGGCCACGGCGGGCGCGTGCTCCGGGCCGGCGACGTTCTGCGCTTGAGGAAAGACGATCGCTCGATCGAAATGCAACTCAGCTCGCGGGCCGTCGACTACGAATTCCCGGATGAGTGGACCCTCGGCGTGCTCTACGGCCCGCACGGCGCGCCCGATTTCTTTACCGACGACGACATCGCCGTCCTGTTCTCGACGGCCTACGAAGTCCACTACAACTCGAACCGCACCGGCGTCCGCCTCATCGGCCCGAAGCCGAAATGGGCGCGCAAGGACGGCGGTGAGGCCGGCCTGCATCCCTCGAACCTCCACGACAACGCCTACGCCATCGGCGCGGTCGATTTCACCGGCGACATGCCCATCCTGCTCGGGCCCGACGGTCCCAGCCTCGGCGGCTTCGTTTGTCCCGCCGTCGTCATCGAGAGCGAGCGCTGGAAGCTCGGCCAGCTCAAGGCCGGCGACAAGGTCCGCTTCAAACGCCTCACCGTCGAGGAAGCCGCCGCCCTCGACGACGCGCAGGCCGCCATCTTCGAAGAAGCGCCCGCCTCGCGCCCCCCAATCCAAAATCCAAAATCCAAAATCCAAAATGATTTGGACGAGGCCATCCTCCATCGCCTCGACGAAACGCCGTCGCGCCCCGCCGTCACCTACCGCGGCGCCGGCGACCGCTACCTCCTCGTCGAATACGGCCCCATCGTCCTCGACCTGAACCTCCGCTTCCGCGTCCACGCCCTCATGGAGTGGCTGCAGGACCGCAAGCTACCAGGCATCATCGACCTCACGCCCGGCATCCGCTCGCTCCAGATCCATTTCGACGCCCGCCTCACCGAGCGCGCGCTGCTCGATGCCCTCCTCGCCGCCGAGGGGGAACTGCCGCCCATCGACGACATGGAGGTGCCCACGCGCATCGTCCACCTCCCGCTCTCGTGGGAGGACGAGGCCACGCTCGAGACGATTCGCAAATACATGCAAAGCGTGCGCGCCGACGCGCCGTGGTGCCCGAGCAACCTCGAGTTCATCCGCCGCATCAACGGCCTCGATTCCATCGACGACGTCCGCCGCATCGTCTTCGACGCCAGCTACCTCGTGATGGGCCTCGGCGACGTCTACCTCGGCGCGCCCGTCGCCACGCCGCTCGACCCCCGCCACCGCCTCGTCACCACGAAATACAATCCCGCCCGCACCTGGACGCCGCCGAACGTCGTCGGCATCGGCGGCGCCTACATGTGCATCTACGGCATGGAAGGCCCCGGCGGCTACCAGCTCGTCGGCCGCACGATCCAGATCTGGAACAGCTTCCGCACCACGCCGAATCTCGAGCCCGGCAAACCCTGGCTGCTGCGCTTCTTCGACCAGATCCGCTTCTTCCCCGTCAGCGCCGCCGAGCTTCGCCAGATGCGCGAGGACTTCCCGCAGGGCAAATACGTCGTCCGCACCGAGGAATCCACCTTCCGCCTGCGCGACTACCGCAAATTCCTCGCCGACATCGCGCCCGAGGCCGCCGCATTCAAGGCCCGCCAGCAGGCCGCCTTCGACGCCGAGCGTGAGCGTTGGAGCGCCGCCGAATTCGAGGCCGCCGATCCCGTCGCCGCGGCGGCGGACACCGGCGAGGTCGAATTGCCCGTGGACGGGTGGTTCGTCGACGCCGCCGTCGCCGGCAACCTCTGGAAGGTGCTCGTCGCGCCCGGCGACACCGTCGCCGCCGATCAGCCGATCCTCATCGTCGAGTCCATGAAGATGGAAATCCAGGTCACCGCGCCGCGCGCGGGCGTGATCCATTCCGTCCTCGCCGCGGAGGGCCGCCCGGTCGCCCCCGGGCAGCATCTCGCGATCCTCACGAATGCGAAGGCTTAGCGCGACGCCCAGCGATTGAGCGTGCGGATGAAATCCTCCCGCACGAACGGCTTCGTGATGTAGTCGTCCATCCCCGCGGCGAAACACCGGCCGCGATCCTCGTCGAGCGCCCCGGCCGTGAGCGCCACGATCGGCACGTGCGTATCCTCGCGCTTGCGAATTTCGCTCGTCGCCTCGAAGCCGTCCATCACCGGCATCTGGCAATCCATGAAGATCACGTCGAACCCTCCGGCCAGCGCCTTCTCCACGGCCTCGCGGCCGTTGTCCGCCGTCTCCACCTCACAGCCGAGCCGCGACAGCACCGTGCGGGCGAGACGCCGGTTCACGGCCACATCCTCGGCGAGCAACACCCGTCGCCCCATCTCGAGCGGCGGCGCCACCGCGACTTCCTCCTCCGCCGGTTCCGCCACGGCCACCTCGAACGGAATATCGAAATGCATCGTGGTGCCGACTCCTTCGACGCTGGTCACCCCGATCTCGCCGCCCATCATTTCCACGAGATGCTTGCAGATCGCCAGCCCCAGCCCCGTGCCGCCGAAGCGCCGTGTCGTCGAGCTGTCCACCTGGCTGAAGCGATGGAAAAGCCGCGCCCGCTTTTCCTCCGGAATGCCGATGCCCGTGTCGGCCACCGCCACATTCAGCCGGCCGCTCACGTCATCGCCCTCCCAATACATGGAAATGCGCACCGAGCCGGCCTCGGTGAATTTCAGGCCGTTCGACGCGAGGTTCAGCAGGATCTGACGGAAGCGCGTGGGATCGCCCACCACCCGCCCGGGTGCGCCGATGCCGTCGGAAGAGAGCTCGAGCCCCTTTTGGTGGGCCTGCGCATGGAGCACGTCGAGCACGTCCTGCACGCAGACCTCGGGATCGAAGGCGACTCGCTCGAGGCGGAGCTTCCCGGCCTCGATCTTCGAGAAGTCGAGAATGTCGTTGATGATTGTCAGCAGCGACCGCCCGGAGCTGCGAATCACGCGCGCCCACCCTTTCTGCTCGGGATCGAGCGGTGATTCGACGAGCAGGTCCGCGTAACCGATCACCCCGTTCATCGGCGTGCGAATCTCGTGGCTCATCGTCGCGAGAAATTCGCTCTTCGCGCGGTTCGCCTCCTCGGCCTGCGCGCGGGCTTCGCGGGCCTCGAGCTCCGCCTGGCGCAGCTCCGCCGTGCGCTCCTCGACAAGACGCGCCGCCCGCAACGTCGACGTGCGCAGGCTCATCACCAGCCCGGCCAGCAGCGCCGGCACGAAGGCCAGGGTGATCGCGTTCATCAGCGGATCGCCCTCCTTGTATTCGAAGCCTGCGCCCCGGCTCCATCCACAGGTGAAATCATGCCCCGCCAGCGGGAGCACCGTCGTCTGCTCGAACTCGCTCCTCGGCGCGCCGGGCGTCCGGAAAATCAGCTTCTTCGGATTCGTCGTCAGCCCGCTGAACACGGCGAGTTCGATCGCCGACGCGCTGCTCCCGAGGACGCCGCGCAGGAACTCATCGGTCACGAACGCCGCATAGATCCATCCGCGAAACGCCATGCGCCGATCGTGCACCGTGGTCGGCGATTGATCCGGCTGGTAGATCGGCACGTAGAGCAAAAATCCCAGCCCGGACCTTTCGTAGCCGACAAGATTCACTTGATCCGAGATGCGCGGGACACCGTAGTCGCGGGCAAATCGCGCCGCGCTTTGCCGGCTTGGTTCGGAGGCCGCATCGAGGCCCAGCGCCGCCAGGTTCGGCCCTTGTGGCTCGACGAAGGTCACCACGTAGTGCTGCCAGCCCGCGGGATCCATCGCGGCCTTCGGCGCGCCGGGGATCGGGTGAATTCGGAAATTCGGCAGACCGTCGGCGCGCACCCTGGCGAGAAAGGCCGGCACCTCCGCTTCCCGCAGGGGAAAAATCACGCCGATCGCGCTCACGCCCGGGTAACGCTCCGACAGCTCCAACGTGTCCGCATACCGTCGCCACTCGTCCCGCGTCACATCGTCGGAAGCCGCAAACAGGCTCACCCCGCCGCGAAGAGCATCCTCGTAGGTTTGCATCCGTTGCCGAATCGCCTCCTCGGCATCCCCAATGAGATTCTCGAAACGCATCATGTCCAGCCGCAGCCGATCTCGATCCAGCTTCCAGAAGATCCAGCCGCTGAGCATCCAGCCCGCCGCAAGCACCATGGCGGAGAACCGAAACGCGCCCGATTCCTTCAGCACGGCCAGCACGTGGGCGGTGAACGCGAGCGCGAACAGAAACGCCTCGAGCTGAAGATGCACCCCATTCATGTCCGTCGCCTCGAAGGGCGTCTTTCCGGCGTCCGTCACGAGCACCCCCAGAAACGCCAGCGCCGCGCACATCACCATCGCCCCCGCTCCGCCGAAGCCCACCGTCGCGAGCAACAGCAGGGGAAAGATCGCAAAGAGGAAGGACGACCCGCCTGGCGCGGAAAACACGAACCATCCCACCGCCGCCGCGACCGCCACGAGGCCTGCAAACTTCGCCACGGCGAGGCCGCTGAAATCGCGCAAGCGCACGTGGCGAAGCGCGAGCACCGCCGGAGCCACGACCAGGATGCCCACGGCATCGCCCGCCCACCACGTGAAGGCGATCTCCCTCATTTTCTCGGCGGGCACGCCCGCCCCGAGATGCAACGCGACCACGCCACCGGTCGCGGCGACCACCGGCCCAACCAGCGACGCGCCAATCCAGCTCACGAGCTCCTCGAACGGCTGCAACGCGCGCCAGCTCGCCAATCGCTGCCGAATTCCGGCCCCCAGCACCGCCTCCAGCGTATTGCCGATAGAGATGGCGGCGGCCACCGCGAGGGGAATCGGCGACAACGCATTCGCCAGAAAGGCGCCAACAAGGACGCCCGGCATCCAGCGCACGCCCCCCATCAATAATGCAACAACTGCAACACCCGAGGCAGGCCAGAACGGCGAGACGCTCCCGTGGAGACTCGCCAGCTGCAATCCCAGGCGAGCCGCGGCGAAGTAGACGGCGCAGACCACGACATTCCCCACGACCACGTCCGAATAGCGCTTCGGAGCGGCCACGAAATCGGAGCGAAGACTTTTCATCGCGATGGGGCGGGGAGGTTGACGCCGTTCAAAGCCTCAACGGCGCGGAAATGTATCAATATTTACCACCTCGTGGCAATTTCTTCCCACCGCTGAGCCAAACTCCTTTCCGGCAAGATTCCATCTCCGATTCTCGCACGCTCGCCCTCTGATGGGGCGGAATTTTTTGGGATTCCGAAATCCGCTGGTCCGCTCCTTGCTTAGTGAAAGGACGAACCTCCTTTTTTCGCATCTCCGTCACTTTCGCATGATCGACCTTCGTAAACTCACGCTCGAGATTTCCCTCCTCCGTTCCGGTTATCGCTCCGGAGATTTCACCCCCGCCGAAGTCATTCGCGAGATCTATCGCCGCATCCGGGCCCGCGGCGACGACCATGTCTGGCTCCACCTTCGCTCCGAAGAAGAGGCCCTCGCGCTCGCGGAAGAGGCCGCGAATCATCTCTGCAAACCCCTCGCCGGCATCCCGTTCGCCGTGAAGGACAATATCGACGTCGCCGGCATGCCCACCTCGGCGGCCTGTCCCGCGTTTGCCTACCTTCCCAAGGCCTCTGCCACAGCCGTGCGCCTCCTGGAGGAGGCCGGGGCCCTCGTCATCGGCAAGACGAACATGGACCAGTTTGCCACCGGACTTGTGGGAACCCGCTCACCCCACGGCGCCTGCGCCAGCGTCTACAATCCCGAGTTCATCTCCGGAGGATCCAGTTCGGGCAGCGCTGTCGCCGTCGCAGCCAGCCTGGTGAGTTTTTCCCTCGGCACGGATACCGCCGGCTCCGGCCGCGTGCCGGCCGCCTTCAATAACCTCGTTGGCCTGAAGCCCACTCGCGGCATCGTCAGCACCACGGGCGTCGTCCCCGCCTGCCGTTCGCTCGACTGCGTGAGCATCTTCGCCGCAAATGTCGAGGATGCCGAGCAGGTGCTCGACCTCGTCGCCGAGGAGGATGCGAGCGATCCGTATTCGCGTCCGTTTGCCGACCGCTCGGTCTTCTCCCGTCCGTTCCGCTTCGGCGTGCCCGAGGCCGGCCAGCTCGACTACTGCGGCGACGCCGAGGCCGCCGCGCTCTACGAAAAGGCCGTCGCCCGGCTCGTCGATCTCGGCGGCCTTCCGACCGCCATCGACCTCACGCCCTTCACCGAGACCGCCGCCCTCCTCTACGGCGGCCCCTGGGTCGCGGAGCGCTACGCCGCCGTTGGCGGATTCATCGAAAAGCAGCCGGATGCCTGTGACACGACCGTGGCCGGCATCATTCTGGGCGGGGCCTCCATGACCGCCGCCGAGGCCTTTTCCGCGACCTACAAGCTCGAGGCCCTTCGCCAGCGCGTCGCCCCGGTCTGGAACAGCATCGACTTCCTGTTGCTGCCGACCACGCCCACGATCTACCGCATCGACGAAGTCCTCGCCGAGCCGGTTCAGCTGAACTCGAATCTCGGCAAATACACGAATTTCGTGAACCTGCTCGACCTCTCGGCGCTTGCCGTGCCGGCGGGATTCCGCGCCGACGGCCTGCCCCTCGGCGTCACCTTCATGGGGCCGGCCTGCGCCGATTTCGAGCTCTGCCTCATCGCCCGGCAGTTCCTCGGCCAGATCCAGTCCCCGACCGAGCGCCGTCAGCGCAAGGCCCTCGAGCGCGCGGGTGGCCGCGTCGAGCTCGCCGTCGTCGGCGCGCACCTCACCGGTCTCCCGCTCAATCACCAATTGGTCGACCGCGGCGCCATCTACATCGAGACGCTCGAGACCGCGCCCGACTACGCGCTCTTCGACCTCGCCGGCTTCAATCCCCCTCGCCCCGGCCTCGTTTGCGTCGGCGAAAATCGCGGAGTTTCCATCGAAACCGAGATCTGGAGTCTCAGCGAACGCGCCTTCGGCAGCTTCGTCGCCGCGGTGCCGCCGCCAATGACGATTGGAACCATCCGCCTGAAGGATGGCCGCCGCGTGAAGGGCTTCCTCTGCGAAGAACACGCCACCCACAAGGCCACGCCGATCTCCGCCCACGGCGGCTGGCGCAATTTTCTCGATTTCAAGGCTTCGCAGGCGGCACCTTCGCCGCAATCCGTGCCTTCATGAGTTTCCTGCGTCCCGCGCTCCTCTCCCTGCTCGCCGTCGGCCTCTTCCATACGGCCGCGGCCGCCGGAGAATTTTCGACGATTCCCGATCCTTCGCGCGGCGCCCTGATCTACGTGCCAATCTACTCGAGCATCTTTTACAAGGACAGTGCGCGCACCATCGAACTCGCCGCAACCCTCTCGATTCACAACATCGATCCCGACCACTCGCTCACGCTCACCCGCGTCGACTACCACGATACGGACGGCAAACTCGTCCGCCATCACCTCGAGCAACCGCTCGTGCTCGCCCCCCTGGTCACGAAAAACTACGTCATTAGTCAGGCCGACCGCACTGGGGGCACCGGCGCAAACTTCATGGTCGCCTGGAAGTCGGATGTCCCAATCGCCCCGCCAATCGTCGAAGCCCTGATGGTGAGCGTCTCCAGCCAGACCATCTCGTTCACCGCTTCGGGAAAAATTGTCCGTAGCGCCGACGCCCGAGAATAATCCGCGGCTTCGCGGCGATCCCGATTGACGAATTTCCCAGCCCCAGACAGGAATGCGCGCCGACCAGGCCTTTTCACTCACAACCAGATCACTTTTCTCACCTACGAAATGTTTTCATTCACGATTCGGGCGCTCTTCATCGGCATCGTCGGATGGGCGATCTACCAGTTCCTGAGTCCGACCGTCGAGACCGCCGCGGTGACCAGTCCGGAAGAGCAATTCCGGCAGGTTCTTTCCTCCTCCGGCGTTTCCGCCGACACCCTCGCCCGCCTCTGTGACCGGTATCCCGAACTCGCGATGCAATTTCTCCGCAGCCACCCGATCCAGGTGAGCGGCACCGTGCAGGACTTTTTCGTGACTGGTCTGGACGGGCGCCGGGCCCTCATCACCCTCAGCGACACGAGCCACCGCAAACTCGTCGCGGTGCTCGATCTGGATCACTATGCCGTCCTCGCCCTCGAGCCACTCGCCAACCGCGGCGTCCATTACCTCGCGGTCGGCAACGAGCTGCTGAAAGTCACCCCCCCGGGAGCCAATTGGGGGCACCACTCTTCGGAGGGCCGCGAGGTCGTCGCCACCCGTTCCACACCTTTCGTCGCCACGGTCACGCTCGATCGGATCACCTCCGAGTCGATCATTTTCAAGACAGCGGCCCGTTGAGGAACGCCGCGGGCTAAGGCCGATCGCAGACGCGGACGACGGCGCGCATCACGCCCTGGACGGTGAGGTCACCCACGGGAATCAGGTCCGGATAACGCGGATTTTCCGCGCGCAAAAAGAGTCGTCCCGCCTCGGAGACGAGCCGCTTGAGCGTCGTTTCCCCGTCGATCAGGGCCGCGACAATGTCGCCGGCCTTCGGCTCGCGGGCTTCGACGATCACGAGGTCGCCATCGGCAATCTGCGCATTGACCATCGAATCGCCTCTTACGCGCAGGGCAAAGGTCCGCGCGGACGCCGGAATCCTCAGCGCACCGAGATCGACCGGGATTTCGCCGAGCTCGACGGGATCCAGCGGATCGCCGAAACCGGCCGTGATGTCGCCCGCGATCGGCACCGGCGAGAAGAAGCCATTGGGAACTGGCTGAGAGCGCCGGGAGGCGCGAGATTTTCGAGAATCGCCGGTCTCCCGGGCGTGTTCCCGCATCGCTTTTGCAAGTTCGGCCGGGGAAAGAAACACACCCGTCCCCACCGAGGCTGTTTGCAGAAAGGATAGGACTGCCTTTTTCCGATCCTCTTTTTGACCCGCCATGTGTTTCGGGCATAGGTCGTTCCACCAGGAATGGCAAGCCTTCTCTGTCTCTTGCCCGCGCGGCTGCAGCCGGGCATGGTGTGCGGATGGAGCAATGCGCCCGTCAGATTGTCGCCACCCTGCGCGCCGCGGGCCACGAGGCCTATTTCGCTGGCGGCTGCGTGCGTGACCGGTTGCTCGGGACCGAACCGAAGGACTACGACATCGCCACCGACGCCCGGCCCGAGGAGGTCGAAGCCCTTTTTCACCGCACCGTGGCGGTCGGCGCGCAGTTCGGAGTGATCGTCGTGCTCGAAGGCGGCCACGAATACGAGGTCGCGACGTTTCGCGCAGACGGCGAGTATCTCGACGGTCGCCGCCCCGCCTCGATCACCTTTGCCAACGCCGAGGGCGACGCCCTCCGCCGCGACTTCACCGTAAACGGGCTCTTCTACGATCCCGTCGAGGAGCGGGTGCTCGATTTCGTCGGCGGCCAGGCCGACCTCGCCGCCCGCGTCATCCGGGCCATTGGCGATCCCGCCCAGCGCTTCACCGAGGACAAGCTCCGCCTCCTGCGCGGCATCCGGTTCGCCGCGAGCCTCGGTTTCGAGATCGAGACCGCCACGTGGCAGGCCATTCAAAACGGTGTCCCCGCGATTCACGATGTCAGCGCCGAGCGCATCCGCGAGGAATTGTCCCGCATCTTCCTGCACCCGAATCGCGTGCGCGGCCTCGACCTGCTCGACGCGAGCGGCCTGCTCGAGGCGCTGCTCCCCGAGGTCGCCGCGCTCAAGGGCTGCGAGCAGCCGCCGGAGTTCCATCCCGAGGGCGACGTCTACGTGCATACCCGCATCATGCTCGAGATGCTGCCGGCCCACGCCTCGCTGCCCCTCGTGCTTGGCGTGATCTTTCACGACATCGGGAAGCCGCCGACCTTCCAGCGGGACGAAACCGGTCGCATCCGCTTCAACGGTCACGAAACCGTCAGCGCGGAAATGACACAGAAGATCATGACCCGCCTGCGTTTCTCGAATGCCGAGATCGACGCCACCGACGCCCTCGTTCGCAATCACATGGCCTTCAAGGACGTCCAGCACATGCGAGTCGCGAAGCTCAAGCGCTTCCTCGCCCGTGAGACGATGGACGACGAGCTCGAACTGCACCGCGTCGACTGCGGCTCCAGCCACGGCATGCTGGACAACTACGACTTCCTGCTCGCGAAGCGCGAGGAGTTCGCCAACGAGCCGCTCATCCCGCCGCCGCTCGTCACCGGCCACGATCTCATCGCACTCGGCTGGCGGCCCGGTCCCCGTTTCAAGGAAATCCTCGAGGCCGTGCAGACCCAACAGCTCGAAGGCGCCCTTCGCACCCGCGAAGACGCCCTCGCCTGGATCGCCGCGACTACGCGACCGTCAGCCTGACCCCTTCCGGACAATCCTGGCCTCCCGCAAACCCGGGCGGTTGCAAACAGAAAGCGAGGCATCCCGGGCACACGCGGGCTGGCATCAGCTGACAAACCTGTTAACACCATCTCCAGCATGAAGATCCTGCTTGCCGCCTCGGAACTCGAACCCTTCACCGGCGAGGGCGAATTCGCCATCGCCATGCGCGCGCTCTCCAGCGGACTTCTCGCCCGCGGCCACGAGGTCAGCGTCGTCCTGCCCTACTATCGCGCCGCCCGGGAAAACGGCGCCGGAAAGGCCAGGCGCACCGCCGTGAAATTCTCCGTGCCAGTCGGGGGCGCCCGCTATTCCTGCACGATCCGGGAAATGAAGGCCCCCGGCGGCGTTCAGGTCTTCTTCGTGGAACGCGATGAATTCTTCGACCGCTCGGGCCTCTACGGCACGTCCGAAGGCGACTACCAGGATAACTCCGCGCGCTTCATCTATTTCTCGAAATGCGTCGTCGAGCTCGCGAAACGCATGGACCCCGCACCCGAGATCCTGCACGCACACAACTGGCAGGCCGCGCTCGTGCCCGTCTTCGCCTCCGAGCAGCGGCTCCCGGCGCGCACCGTGCTCACCGCCCACACCCTCGAATATCAGGGCAATTTCTGGAGCTACGACTTCGGCCTCACGAATCTGCCCGGCGAGTATTTTTCGCCACGCGGCCTGGAGTATTACGGCAGCATGAACCTGCTGAAATCCGGCATTCTTTTCGCGAACAGCGTCGTCCTGCCCGGAGCGCGTCTCGTCGAGGAAGCGAAGCGCCCGGCTCACGGCTGCGGGCTCGATCCCGTCCTGCGCGAGCAGGCGGCCAAGCTCGAGGGAATTCCCAACGGCCTCGATGTCGAGAGCTGGAACCCCGCGACCGACAAGGCGCTGCCGAAGCGCTACAAGACCGCCGATGCCAAGGTCGCGAACCAGAAGCCATGGCTCGCCCAGGCGGGAATCGACGCCGGCGGCCTGCAGCTTCTCGCCGTGACCGATGCAATGACCGGTGACGGCATGTCCACGCTGCTTCCCGGGCTGGATCGCATCTTCGAATCCGGCGCGCGACTCGTCGTGCTCGGTCGCGTTGCGCCAGCCAATCTCGCCGCGATGGAATTTGCCCGCCGCAAACATGCGGGCCGTCTCACGTGGCTGCCCGACTACGACGAGGCCACGCTCCGACTCGCACTCGCCGGTTCCAACGCGCTCCTTTGCGCCGCGCCCGTCGCTGCCGACGCGGGCGTCCTGTTACGCGCCCTGCGCTATGGCGTGATTCCGGTCGCCCTCGCCTGCGGAGGACTGCAGGCGCTCGCGCCCAGCCTGCCGGACGGCTACGCGATTCCCTTCTACGCGCCCACTCCGGATGGCCTCGTCGATGCCGTGCGGCGCACCTCGGCCCTGCGTCGGGATTCCGAAGCCTGGAAGAGCGTCGTCGAACGCGCCATGGCTGCGGATTTTTCGTGGGCCGCCACCGCGGCGGCGACCGAGTCGCTCTACGCCTCGGTGCTGACCCGTTTCGGGCTCGCCCGAGCCGCCTGATGCTGCCGGAGATTCGCACCGCCGTTCCCGGCCCCGAGTCGCGGCGACTCGCCGCCGAGTTACGCCGTTACGAGTCGCGGAATGTCACTTTCACCAGCGCGGACTTTCCGATTTTCTGGGAACGCGCGGCCGGCGCCAATGTTTGGGACGTCGATGGCAATCGCTTCCTCGACCTCACGTCGGCTTTCGCGGTGGCAAGCCTCGGCCACAGCCCGCAACCGGTCGTCGAAGCGCTGCGGCATCAGTCCGAGCGGCTCATCCACGCGATGGGCGACGTCCATCCCACGCGCGAAAAGGCGGAACTCTGCCGACTGCTGAGCGAGATCACCTACGAGCGATGGGGCGCCGGCGAAGCCCGCACAATCCTCGCGAACTCCGGCTCCGAAGCCGTCGAGGCCGCGTTGAAGACTGCCCTGCTGCACACCGGCAAAGCGGGCGTCCTGTCCTTCACCGGCGGCTATCACGGCCTCGGCCACGGCGCCCTCGAAACCAACGGCATCCCCTATTTCCGCGAGCCTTTCGTTCCCCAGCTCGGTCGCTTTGGCGTGCGGATCCCCTTCCCCTCCGGGCAGGCGAACCTCGCGGATGTGCGTCCCCAGATCGAAGAGGCGCTGCGCTCGCAGCTAATCGGCGCCATTCTCGTCGAGCCCGTCCAGGGTCGCGGCGGAGAGGTCGTGCCGCCGACCGGCTTTCTTCCGCTGCTTCGCGAGATTTGCGACGCCCACGGGGTCGTCCTGATTTTCGATGAGATCTACACCGGCTTCCACCGCACGAATCGCCTCTTCGCGTGCGAGCATTCCGGGGTCGCGCCCGATCTCATCTGCCTCGGCAAGGCTCTGACCTCAGGGTTTCCGCTTTCCGCGTGCGTGGGGCGGGCCGCCATCATGGACACCTGGCCGGAGAGCACCGGAGAAGCGCTCCATACGAGCACCTATCTCGGGAATCCGCTCGGTTGCGCCATGGCGCTGGCCTCGATTCGCGAACATCTCCGTCCGGAAACCGACGCCCTCGCCGCCACCGCCACCGAGATGTGGAACGAAATGCTGGCCACCCTGGACGCCCCGGTCATCGGGGAGCGGCGCGGGATCGGACTGATGCGCGGGATTGCGCTGGTTCGGGCCGACGGCTCGCCAAACACGGAACTCGCGCAGGCCATCGTCGTGCAGTCCCTCAAGGACGGGCTCATCCTTCTTGCAGGTTCGCCCACCGGCAACGTGCTTTCACTCACGCCGCCTTTCATCGCCACCCGCGACGAAATCGCCTTCACCGTCGCGAAAATTCAGGAATACCTGACGTCCTTGCCGGGATCCATCTCGTAGTCGATGGCGACCCGCGCCGTCGTGTTCGGTCGAATGACCTCCTCGACGTATTTCACGTGGTTGGGATCATCGCGATAGATCGCGAGCTTTTCCATGCTCTCGACATCCACCGAAAGGAAGAATGGCCATTCGGCATTCGGCGTCACCGGCTTGCCGCACTTCACGTTCCGCACCTCGGGAATCTTGAGCAGCTGGATGCGGGTCTGCCGCATCATCCACTCGATCTTCTCATCGTCCACCTCAGGCTTGAGTTTGAACAAGACAAGGTGGTGGATCATTGAACGCGATGAAAAGGACGAAGGAACCGAACGATCAGCGCGACCAGTTCAGCGCGCCTTTCTTGATGGCGTAGATGTAGCCGAAGAGCAACACCGTCACGAATACAAACATGCTTCCCAGAATGAGCTGCCCATTCTGCTTCACCGTGTCCGTGAAGGCGACCGCCCACGGATACATGAAGACGATCTCGATATCGAAAAGGATGAAGAGCATCGCCACGAGGTAGAACTTCACGCTGAAGCGCGGCTGAGTGCCAGCCTCGGGGAGGACGCCGCACTCGTAGGAGGAGTCCTTGTTGGCGGTGCGAACGCCCTTTCGTCCGACGAGGATGTTCAGGAAAAGCGTGACCGTGGCGAAGCCGATGGCGACGAGCACATGCAGCAAGACGGGAACGTAGTCCTGAATCATCAATCGGGGTATATCGAATCGCGCCACGCTCCGCAATCGCGGAGCGAGGATTACTTGGCGGTCGCGGCCGGAATGGGGGCCGGGGGCACCAGAGCCTTCGACAGGGAAGCGAGACCCTTGTATTTCTTGCCGGTCTTCTTGACCATGCCGCGGGAGACGAGATTCTGGAGTTTCTCGTAAGCCCGCAGGCGGAGCATCTCTTCTCCCCCGCTGGCAGCGTTTCTGGCCTTCAGGCGCTCATGCACCACATCGAAAAGTTGTTTGAATTCGAAGGAGGATTTGCTGGTGAGAACCGCTACAAGCTCCTCCGTCACGAGATCAGGAAGCCGACGAGAAAACGCACTTTTTCTTTGCATAACCGGGAAAAACCAGACTAGCACACCCTGTCGAAAAAGCGCAGCCTTTTTCTACTCGACAAGAGTTTTCCGGTCGAGCTCAGGATCGGAAACGGCGGCGCCAGGGGTAGGAACCGAACTCGGCGAACTCCAGGCTGCGCTTCCGGGCCTTGCCGATCACCGCATCGTAGGCCGGCGCGCCGGGAGCGCCATCGACCTCCATGAAGAAGACCGCGCGGTCCGTGTGACCCGGATAAGGGCGCGAAATGATCCGATTGATATTCACCTTCGCCTTCGCGAACGGCTCGAGAAACCGGTAGAGACTGCCGCATTCGTTCCCGAAGGAAACCGCCAGCGCGGTGCGGGCGTCCTCTGCGGAAGCAGGCGGGCGCTCCCTCCGGGCGAGCACGAGAAAGTGCGTGACATTGACCTTGCCGCCGAGCGCGGGCCGGGCAAGCACGTCCAGCCCGTAGAGCTCCGCCGCGCCGGGGGCCGACAGGGCCGCGCCTCCGGGCGTCGCTCCCGCGCGTTCGGCGGCGGTGGCGGTGCTGCTCACGGCCTCGACCTCGGCGTCGGGATAATGCTCCCGCAGCCAGTCGCGATGGTGCTGGAGCTGCACGAAATGCGAGAACACGCGACGGACCGGCTTCCCCGACCGGCCGATCAGCGCGATGCGCACGTCGAGCGCCATCTCCTCGATCACGAAGAGCGTTCCCGCATTTTCGATGAGCAGGTCGACCGTATCGTAGATCGTGCCGCCGGACGAATTCTCCACCGGCACCACGGCCAGCGCCGCCGGATCGCCGAGCAGGAACTCGAAGATCGCGCCGATGCTCGGACATGCCACCAACCGCTCGTCCGAACGAAAGCGCTTGCGAGCAACCAGGTGCGAGAATGTGCCGATGGGGCCGAGATAGGCGACGGGAGCGGCGTTGGCCATGCCCCATTCAAAGCGGATTCCCGATCGCATCCGCAATCACCAATGCGCCGAGCTTCGTCCTCGATTTCACCCCATCGTTCCGCCAACGTCCCACGATGATGCTCACCTGGTTGACCAAATACCGCGACTTCGGCCTGCTTCTCCTTCGCCTCGGCATCGGGGCCATGTTCATCGTCGTCCACGGCTGGCCGAAACTCACCGCCGGAGCTGGCGCCTGGAAAAAAGTCGGCGGAGCGATGGGCAATCTCGGCATTCACTTCGCCCCGGAGATGTGGGGCCTGCTCGCCGCACTCGCGGAATTCGGCGGCGGCATTCTCCTCGTTCTTGGCCTGCTCTTCCGACCGGCCTGCGGGGCGCTCGCCTTCACGATGGCCGTGGCCGCCACGATGCATCTCAAGACCGAAGGCACGCTCGCCGCGGCATCCCACCCCATCGAGCTCGGCATCGTCTTCCTCGCCCTGCTGCTCATCGGGCCCGGTCGCTACAGCCTCGACAAGAACTGACGCCATTCCGGCTCGAAGTTCCCAGGAGCCTCCGAATGGAAAGCCTCTTCTACATTCCGATTCTCCTGCTGGCGGTCGCCATCCCGTTTCTCGGAATCGTCTTTCACAACCACCTCACCGCGGCCCGGAATCGCACCCGCGAGGCCTGGGCCGCGCTCGACGCCGCCCTCCGCGCCCGCCACGACTTCGTGGCGGACCTCGCCGAGGTCGCGGGTCCACGCGAACGTTGCCGGGCGAACCGCGGCCCCATCAGCACAAGGGCTCGCGACGAGCGGGAGTTCGTCGCCGCGATGCGCACCGCCATCGCCACCCGCCCGGAGCTCCTTGCTCCGCTCGGCCCGATCGAGGACGCCATCCGGTCCGCGAGCCAGGACTACGATGCCGCGGCAAAAAACTATCGCCGCCGCTGCGAAACGTTTCCGCATTCGATCCTCGCCGCGCTGTCCGGGTTCCAGTCTCCCGCATTGTTCGAGGTCGAACTCGTTTCCGACTCCCCGGCCTTGTGATCGCCGGCTCCATGCCGCGCTTCCTCCGGCCCTGACCGGCTGCCGCTCGATCGATATTGCCGCAAAATTTATCGATGAGGCGAATTCGCCAACCTCCGTTAAAGCGGAGGCATGGACATACCGGGAGAGATCATCGCCCTGCGCGGAGAACACAATCGCCTGCGCAATCAATTGGACAGCCTCGATGGCCGCATCCGCGCCTTGGAACATCCGCCCGCCCCCGAGCCGGCGCCACGGCCCATTTTCGTCACCAGGGAATCCCCCAAGCCACGCCCGCCGGCCGCGCAGATCGCCAGGCCGGAGCCCATTTTCAAAGCCGAGCCGCCGCCGCTGCCAGAGCCGCTTCCCACTCCGAAGGCGCGCCAGCTCGGAACGCCATCCGAGCCGGAATCCCTCGAGCTTCACCTCGGCCGCGTCTGGCTCGTGCGCATCGGCATCGTCATCCTGCTCACCGGTCTCGTTTTCCTCGGCAACTACGCCTACCAGGAGTTCATCGGCCGCCTCGGTGCCGGCGGAAAACTCGCGCTCATCTACCTCGCCGGTGCCGCGCTCGGCGCGTTCGGCGGCTGGCTCGCCCGTCGCCAGGCCGCGATGCGCAATTACGGCCGCGTGCTCCTCGCGGGTGGTTGCGCGACGATTTACTACGCGACCTACGCTGCGCATTTCGTCCCCACGCTCCGGGTCATCAGTTCGCCGCTAATCGGCGGCGCTCTCCTGCTCGCGCTCGGAGGAATCTTCGCCGTGCTGGCGGATCGCCGCCGCTCGCAACTCCTCGCCGGCGCCACGATCGCCCTCTCGTTCTACACCGCCGCCATCAACCCCAGTGGCAACTTCTCGCTTTTCGGCAACCTCATCATCAGCGCGGTCGCCGTCGCGCTGCTGGCCCGCCGACGCTGGATCTCGGTCACCTTCCTCAGCCTCGCCGGCAGTTACGGATCGTTCGCGTTCTGGCGCTTCCACGCCACCGGCACGCTGCTTCCTTTTCCCGCGCCGGACGCCGCGACGTTCTGGACCGCGCTGCTCTTCCCGCTTTCCTACTGGGCCGTCCACACGGTCGCCGTGCTGCTGCGCCGCATGAACGGCCTCGCCCCGCAGGCCCGCCCCGCCTTCCTGACCATCAACAACGCCGCGCTCTTCGCCCTGGCCGGTCCAATGATCGCCGGGACGTATCCCGACGCCTTCTGGCTCGCCACGGTCGGCTTCGGCGCCACGCTTCTTGCCCTCGCCGCGGTCGCCGCCCGCCTCGCTCCGGCCGAGCTTCGCTTCGACCGCGCCTACCTCGCGCAAGGCCTCACCATGGTCATGCTCGGCGCGTTCCTCAAATTCAGCGGCTGGCAACTCGCCCTCGGCTTTGCCATGGCCAGCGCCACGCTCATCGGGCTCGGTCGCCTGCGCCACGGCGGCGTCTACCGCTTCTTCGCCGGCGCGAGCGCGCTGGCCGCGAGCTACCTTGCTCTGGCGGATCTCGTCCGCGGTCACGACCACTCCCGCCTCGTCGCGGCCGGTGTCGCCGCAATTCTCACCATCGACGGCTGGTTGCTGAAACGCGCCACCGGCTTTGGCCCTCGGCTCGACTGGCGCACATTCGGCTTCGTCACCCTCGCCGCCGGACTCGCCGCCGCGGCCTGTCTCGACACCGCCGTCTTCTCCAGCGCCCTCCGCCTGCTCGCGGTTGCCGCCGTCGCACTCGTCCTTGTGCGCTGGCATCGTCTGCCGGAGGCCGCCTATCTCGCCCAGCCGCTCGCCTTTTTCGGGCAGACGCTGCTCGCGATTCGATTCATCACGGACCCGAATCCCGCCACACTCACCTCAGCTCTTGCGGGTCTCGGCTTCCTGTTCCTCTGGGATTGGCAATCCCGCGCCGGATTCGCCGGCCGGCGCATCTGGCAATCCCTGCACCTGCTCGGCCCCATCGGTCTCGGCCTCGCGTGGAACCTGACGCAACTCTCCACCGGCCCGCGCTCGCCGATCCTCGCCGCCATGGCTCTCGGTGTGCTCGCGCTCGGCCTGGTCAGCCGCCAGGGCGTGCTCGCCGCCGCCGCGATTCCGTTCTCGCTGGTCGCCATGGCCACCACCGCGGTCGCCATCGCGAATCACCTTCCGTGGGCGGATCCCGCCCTGGCCATCGCCCTCATCGGAGCGCCCTCGCTTTTCATCAGCCGTTTCGGAAACCGCGTCGGCCTCGACGAAACCACCTCGGGCACCCTTCGTAGCGGCCTGCACTTTGCCACCCTCGCCCTCGGCGTCGGCATGGTCTTCGCCTACCTGCCGGAGGCCTCGTGGTTCCTCGCGCTCGCCGGTCTTGGTTTCGCATTCTTCGTCGCGGCGAGCTTCACGCTTTCGGCGGAGGCCCTTTTCTACGCAGCCGCCCTCGGCACATTCGCCCTCGTCATCTGGACGGCCCGCATTCCCGTCGCCCCCGCCAGCTGGACGGACGCCTTCGGGTTCCTCGCCTTCGCGGTCGCCCAACGCCTCGGTCGCCGTCGCCTCACCCCGGCGGGCCGCTTCGGCGCCGGCGTGCAGGCCAGCCTTTGCCTCATTGCGGGCCTGGGCGCCTGGATCCTGCTCCACCGCCTTGCCGCAGACGTCGCCGGCGGGTTTCTCGTCACGATCGCCTGGTCGCTGCTCGCGCTTGTCCTGCTCGGCGTCGGCTTCGCGCTCAAGGAACGCTCCTACCGCCAGCTTGGCCTCGTCCTGCTTGGTGCCGCCGTCACGCGGATCTTCATCGTGGACGTCTGGCAGCTCGCCACCCTCTACCGCATCCTCAGCTTCCTCGTCCTCGGCGGCGTCCTGCTCGCCCTTGGCTTCCTCTACAACCGCTTCGCCGAGACCCTCCGCAAATGGCTGTGACGTCCTACCTTCCGACCAGCTCCGCCAGCCGCTCGACCGTGACTTCCTCGAGGCTCGCGACCGCCAGCTCCGCACGAGGGGTCAGCGCCTCGAGCGGATTCGTCGTCGCCACGGCCACGCACTTCATCCCAGCCGCATGCGCCGCGTCCATGCCGACGAAAGCGTCCTCGAAAACCACGCAGCGCCCCGGCGGCAGCCCGATCCGTTCCGCGCCTGCGAGGAACACATCCGGCGCCGGCTTGCCGTGCTTCACGTCCTCGCCCGTCACCACCGCCGCGAAAAAGGGCCGCAACCCGGTCGCATCGAAGATCGTCTCGATATTCTGCCGGTGGGTGGACGAGCCCACCGCGCACGGCACGCCCGCCTCGCGTAGCGCCGCGAGCAATTCCCGCGCGCCCGGCAGCGGCGTCACGCCGTCACGAAGCACCAGCTCACGATACAGCGCCTCCTTGCGCAAGCCGAGTTCCCGCACCGCCTCGGGATCCGTCGCCCAGCCCAGATCGGGAATGATCACCTCGTTCTTCTTGCCGAATCCCCGCTTGAAATGCCCCTCCGGCAGCGGAAGCTCCCTCTCGGCCGCAAGCAACTCCCACGATCGCTCGTGCTGCGCCGAGGAATCGATGATCACGCCGTCCCAGTCAAAAATCGCGCCGAAGTTCGCCATGCCGTCGTGTAGCCAATGAGCGAATCGTCACCCAGCACAAAGCACGTCATCCTCGTGCCCGGCATCTGGGATACCGTCGGCACCCTCCGCAGGATGGCCGACGCCCTTCGCAAGGCCGGTCTCGAGCCCGCCATCGTCCCGCTCTCGCCAAACAACGGCCGCGCCAGCCTCGACACCCTCGCTGCGGGGGTTCACGAGGTCGTCACCACCCACGTTCCCGCATCCGCCCGCTTCTCGATCGTCGGCTTCAGCATGGGCGGCCTCGTCTCCCGCTCCTACCTTCGCCAGTTCGGCGATCCGGCCCGCATCGACACCTTCGTCAGCATCGCCTCGCCCCACCGCGGCACCTGGCTCGCGTGGTTCTCCGCCGCTCCGGGCGTGCGCGACATGCGCCCGGGCAGCCCCTTCCTCGCCGCCGTCGATGCGGATGCCGTCCGCTTCACCGCGACACGATGGATCACCCTCCGCACCCCGCTCGATTTGATGATCCTCCCGGCCTCCAGCTCCGCCCTGAGTTGGGCCCGGAACGAATCCCTCCCCGTCCCCCTGCACGCGCTCATGGTCCTCGATGCCCGCGTCATCCGCCAGATCGTCACCGCGCTCACGACGCCCGCGGCGACCTGAGCCACGTTCCGACCACATTCCGCTTCCCACCATCGCGGTCGCCCGCTAATCCAAACTCCGTGGAAATCCGTAAGTCCGAGGAACAAGGCACCCCGATTCTCCAGATCGAGGGAGAAATCGATCTTCACGCCTCCCCGACCCTGCGCGCCGGACTTCACGAATTCGTCGAGGCCAGGACGCCCGTCCTCCTCATCGACTTCACTGCCGTCGCCTACATCGACTCCTCCGGCCTCGCGACGCTCATCGAATACGTCCGCGACAGCAAGGCATTCGGCGGCAAATTCGCCCTCTTCGGCCTCCAGCCCAAGGTCAAAATGGTCTTCGAACTCGTGCGCCTGAACGAGCTGTTCACGATCGCCGAGTCCAAGGAAGCCGCTCTCGCCGCCGTCGCCGCGGCCTGATAGTTCCTGCCGCGTGCGAGACTACCTCAGCCTCAACGCTCAGATTCTCTACTGGCTGCTCATCGCCCCCTTTCGTGGGCGTCCGGTTCGCCCGTCCCATGTTTTCGAGCAGATGGTCCGCATCGGTGTGCAGGCCTTTCCCATGGCGGCCCTCACCTCGCTCAGCATCGGCATCACCCTCGCCATGCAGGGCGCGCAAGAACTGGCCCGCATGGGTGCCACGAGCTACGTGCCCGACCTCGTCGCCATCTCGCTTCTCCGCGAGCTCGGCCCGTTGCTCGTCGGCGTCGTCGTCATCGGCCGCAGCGGTTCCGCCATCACCGCCGAGCTCGGCACCATGAAAGTCTCGGAGGAAATCGAGGCCCTCGAAGTGATGTCCATCAACCCCGTGCGCTTCCTCGTCGTCCCGCGCTTCCTCGCGATGATGATCATGCTGCCCGCCCTCACGGTCTTCGGCAGTTGCATCGGCATGGTCGGCGGCTGGGCCATCTGCCACTTCACCCTCGACATGCAGACGCTCGCCTACATCCGCCGCCTCATCGAGAGTTCTCATCCGATGGATCTCTACAGCGGCACGGTCAAAAGCTTCTTCTTCGCCTGGCTCATCGCCACCATCGCCGCCTTCTATGGCCTCGGCGTCAAAGGCGGCGCCGAGGGCGTCGGCCGCTCCACGACGAACTCCGTCGTCGTCTGCATCCTCGCGATGCTCATTGCCAACGCGATCCTCACCGCCGCGTTTTTCTTCGCCGAGACATGAGCGAGCCCGTCATCGAAGTCCGCGACCTCGTTCGCAAATTCGGCAACCGCACGGTGCTGAACGGCATCTCCTTCACGGTCGAAAAGGGCGAGACTCTGATCATCATGGGCGGCAGCGGCTGCGGTAAAAGCACGCTCCTGCGCCACATCATCGGCTCCATGCAGCCCAGCAGCGGCTCCGTGAAAATCTTCGGCGAGGAAGTCACCACGATGAAGACCGCCGAGTTGGAAAAACTCCGCCTGCGCTTCGGCATGAACTTCCAGTTCGGCGCGCTCCTCCAATCCCTCACCGTCGGCCAGAATGTCGCGCTGCCCCTCATCGAGAACAGCCGCGTCGCCCCCGACATCGTCGATCTCGTCGTCAAGCTGAAGCTCGAGCTCGTCGGCCTCACCGGTTTCGAGCACCTGAAGCCCTCCGAAATCAGCGGCGGCATGCGCAAACGCGTCGGCCTCGCCCGCGCCGTCGCGCTCGACCCCGAGCTCCTCTTCAGCGACGAACCCACCAGCGGCCTCGATCCCATCATGACCGCCGTCATCGATCAGCTCACCCTCGACCTCACCCGCAAGCTGCACATGACCGCCGTCGTCGTCACCCACGACATGGTCAGCGCCTTCCGCATCGGCACGAAGATGATCATGCTCGGCACCGGCAAGAAACAGGGCAAAATCATCGCCATGGGCACTCCCGACGAGATTCGCAACAGCCCCGACGGCGAGGTCCAGCAATTCATCAACGGCCATCCCGACGGCCCCATCCCACTCAAGCTCGCCAAGGAGGACTACCTCGAACGCCTCCTCGGAAACCCCCACCCCGGCGAAAAAGAAATATGATTCCTCGTCGAAACCCCATCCAGCCGTTGTGTCTTGGAGGCCGGGAGGCTAAAGATTCGCCCCTGAAATGAAGAAACTCGGAGATTGGGCCATCGCCCTGACGGTCGTCGCCTGCAGCGTGGTGCTTTTTGTCGCCCTCGCCTTTGCGCTCCAGGGCAACCCGTTCAATCGCCCCAGCCGCACGCTGCGCGCCCAATTTCCCGACGTCACCGGCGTCCAGGTCAGCTCGCTCGTGAAATACGCCGGAGCCACCGCCGGCACCGTCCACGCCGTCCGCATGCTCACCCCCAAGGAGCGCCTCTCCTCCGGCCATCCAGAAAACGCCATCGAGATCACCCTCTCCCTCAACCGAAACGTCCCCGCCCTCAGCACCGGCCTCCTCGCCAGCGTCGCTTCCGACACGCTCCTCAGCGACAAGTTCGTCCTCCTCACCGGCGGCGACCCCAAGGCCCCCGATCTTGCCAACGACGCCCTCATCGCCAGCGTCGCCCCCGTCACCTTCGACGCCATCCTCCGCGATCTCTCGAACGCCCTCGCCTCCATCCGCCAGCTCATCGGCAGTGCGGATGGCAACGCCCTCGACGGCATCATTCCAAAGGTCGACGCGCTCCTCACCCAGCTCACGACCACCGTCAATCTCGCCGAGGCCCTTGTCGCGAACGGAAACGGCCTCATCGGCAATGCCAACGGCCTCGTGAAGAACGGCGAGGGGCTTGTCACGAACGCCGACCACCTCGTCGCCAGCGGCCAGAACCTCATCGACTCGAACCGCGCCGCGATCGATCGCATGATCGCGCAACTCTCCACTGCCGCCAATTCTCTCGATCAACTCGCCCGGCGCACCGACACCCTCATCAAATCCAACGCCGGCAACGTCACGACGACGATCAGCGAGACGAAGGAAACCATCAGCGAACTCCGGGCCACCGTCCAATCCGCCCGCGCCTTCATGGAAAGCCTCCGCGCTCGCCCGCAGCAGCTTCTGTGGGGTCCGGGCCGCCGGCCTCGTGCCGAAGGCACCCCGGCAATGAACTGATTTCCTGTCCGACCAGCTCGCTTCCCTCGGGTCGCAACCCGCTGCTCAGTCGATCTCCGCGATCAGGGTGCCGAGATACTCGCCACGGCTCAATCCCCGTTCCGCGCACTGCGCGTCGATGAATCGCAACGTCGAGATCGGTAGCGTCAGCGCCATCCGGCGCGGCATCAGGTCGACCAATTCCGCCGCCAGCACGTCGGCGAGCTCGGAAACCATCGCGGGAGTCATCGTTGCCACATCAAGGATACGCGCGGCCCCCTTAACTTTTGCAGACTTTTCCGAAATTTGCGTTAACCTTCCGGAAAGGAACCAGCTCCCCTCGAGATGAAAAAGTTCCCGCCAAATTCCACGGTTTCACGACCCCACGGCATCCTCGCCCGCGTCGAGGTGGAACTCACCGCCGTCCAGCTCGATGCGATTCGTGGCCGGACCAGCACCCGCCACTGTTCCGAGGAGGAATATCTCCGCCGACTCGTGGGAGACGCCATGCTCCAGAGTGTTCTGATGATGCATCTGAACTTCTCGAACGATTGACCCGCCCGGCCCGGAAAAGAGACGCCCCGCCAGTGCACCTGACGGGGCATCCAAAGTGACTGGAACCTAGATTCCGATGCTGTCGATCTGCGCGTAGGCATTGTGGAGCCAGACCTTGACGCGCTGGCGGTCGAGCATGCCGAGCACATTGCCGCCCGCGCTCTTGTTCGAAGCCGCCCAGAAGCTGGAACTCGTGGCGTCGATCTTCGCCAGGGACGCCTGGTGCAGGCGGGGGAGCGTCACCACCCGGGCATTCATTCCGCGCGCGCGCTCCAATTCGCCGGACTTCTCGAGGAGGTCGAAATCGTCGCCGCGCAGCTGATTGAGCACGATGACGTAATTCACCCGCGCCCCGAACCGATCGAGGAGCTTCGCCAGCAAGTCCACGGAGTCCTTTCCGGAATCCATGACGTGCCAATACGTGAGCGAAAGTCCGAGTTCGCCCGTCAGATCGAACACTCCGGACTCATCGAACCATTTTACCAGCGGGTCGTGCGTCTGCGCGGCGAGATCGACGAGGATTCGCTGCTCGGGATTGGCCGCAGCCGCCTCCAGGATCAGGTCGAGACTTTCGAAGCGATCGATCACTACCGGCGAGGCGTAGCCCGCGTAGAACCGGAGCAGGGAGCCGTGCGAGCGGTCGGTATCGAAGCCGAGAAAGGGCGTGCCCTTGTCGATGAAGTATTGGGCGACAACGCGCGCCACGAGGGATTTTCCGACGCCGCCTTTTTCGCCGCCGATGAAATGAATGTTAGCCATGAGAATGTGAATTGGGTTTTGAGGTGATCGTCCTCGCCGGATTGAAAATTGGGGGCACCCCGGGGAATCGAGGGATCGGCGGGAGGACTAGAAACTGACGCCGGTAAAAGCAATGGCGAAGAAGGAAAAAAATCCCCGAATTGCCCCGGAGCTTGCATTCAAGCCGCTTTTCCGGAAACCGGGAAGATGGGTTGGCTGGGACTCGAACCCAGAACCAATGCCTTAAAAGGGAGTTGAATATCAGAGTAGTCTTTACCTCGCTGCCATTTTGCTGCCATGCTGCCAAAAATTAACCCCATCTATGGCATCAAAGCAATCTTGGCCGAAAATCCGAAAAGTCATCAATCATGGTCGCGTCATGTTTCTGGTGGATACCCGAAAGAACGGGGCAGGTGAACGACGGTTTTTTCCCACCAAAGGTGAGGCGGAAACGTGGGCGCAAGTCCAGCGCGTCCGACGAGACAATGAAGGGCATGCTGCATTCGACGATGCCGAGCTTGCGAGATTCGGCCTGACCATCGCCGACGCCATTCGATTCACTCTCGATCATTACCGCAAGCAGGCTGCCAGCGTTTCGATTGCCGACGCCATTGCAGGGCTCGTCGCCTCAAAACGCGGGAACGGCCGAGATGAAACCTACTGCCGAACCCTAGCCGCCCGATGCGGAAAACTTCTCCCTACGTTCGAAGGCCGGAACCTCGCCACGATTACAACAGCGGAACTCGACGCTCTTCTTGTGACGATTACGAACCCAGGAACCCGCAACACACATCGTCGGGACCTCTGCACCCTTTGGAGCTTTGCCGAAAAGCACGGATGGGCAGTCGCATCCATCGCCAAGAAAACAACCATCGCCAAGACGGTGGATGAAACTCCCGGCATCCTGACGCCCGCCGAAATCTCGAACTTACTTGCCCTTGCTACCAAGCACGAGGCCAGCACTGTTCCAGCTTTGGCCCTCGCCGCATTCTGCCCCCTGCGACAGTCCGAACTCGAGAAGCTGGACTGGCAAGCCATTGACCTCGCCGAGCGAATCGTGAGCGTGGACGCCCGGATTGCGAAAACCTCATCCAGGCGCACCGTCACCATCCCGGAGAATGCCGTCGAATGGCTACTCCCTCACTCGAAGGAAGCCGGGAAACTCATGCCACCTGGCCACCGCAACGCTTTCGATCGCGTGCGCGTCCGTGCTGGATTCAAGCCATCGTTTTTCGGGCGCACCGACTCCGAGCTGCAGAGGTTGATTGCCGCCGCGAAGAAGCACAAGACGAAGCTCACGGACTGGCCTGACAACGCACTGCGTCATTCGGCTATCAGCTACCGCCTGGCACAGTCCCGCGACATTGCCGCCGTGGCTCTAGAAGCCGGGAACTCGCCAGCCATCATCCGCCAACACTATCTCGAACTCGTGAAGCCATCCGCCGCCAAGGCTTACTTCGCAATCGTGCCGGCCACACCAGCGAACGTCGTTGCCCTGCCCTGCAAGGCTGCGTAGCCTTCTAATTCCACGCCGCTAAAATGGCGATGTCGGCCCGGTGGAAGGCGGCGTGTCCCACTTCGGCACCTGCAGGGATGGATCCCGCACGTCGCCTCGATTTGCCTGATTGAGCGCGTCGAGGATCTTCTGCAGGAGGTTCGTCACCCCCTCGCCACCGCCGGAATTGCCGCCGATCCCCGTCATGGAATCCACGCGGATCGAGTCGATCGCATTCCGGGCCTCTGCCTCGTTGGCACGCTTCACCTGGCCGCCGTTCCAGTCATCCGCAGTGACTGCCCTACCGCCGGAGGAAGCCTGGCTACGATTACGCAGCCGTTCTCTCCGCGTTTCGCGACCTTCCGCTCGCGCCAGCTTCACCGCCTCTTCATTGGTGAGCCCTTGCCGCTTGAGCTCGAGAATACGCTGCTCGATCTGGAGTTGCTCCCGTAGCCGCGCGGCGCCTTCTTTGTTGCCTCGATTCTCCATTCCTGCTGCCCGCAACTCGCCTTCCGCCTGGTGCTTTGTTCGCAACCCATCACGTCGCTGATTCGCGAGATCCGCATCGATGCCCGTGATCTCCGCACGGCGACCGCCAATCTCCGCGTCTATCCCGGCGACAGTTTTGCCCTCCGCGCCCGCAGCTTTGATCTTGTTCCGGTCACCGCTCTCGAGCGCCTTTCGCTGGTTTTGAAGGTCGGAAACCTCGGTATTGATGGATTCCTTTCGCAGCGCCGCCTCCTTTACCGCGCGGTCGTAACCTTCCTCCTTCAATCCGGCAATCTGCCTTTCAATGTCGTAACGTCTCAACGTCAGCGCCGCCTCGCGCTCGGCGCTGGCGGATTCCGAGACGAGACTCGAAGCATTCGCCTTCTCGGTGACAATCTCATTACGCTTCGCTGACACCTTGTTCGCAAGTCCCTCCACCGTCTCGCCCTCCGCCCCCGTTGCAGCTTGCGCGGCTAGTGCCGTTTTTAAGGCCTCCCGCTTCTTGGCGTCGCCGGGATTCGCTGCCGCCTCCACCTGCGCCCGCCGCGTCTCCTCGACCGCACTCTTCTGCCTCTCAAGCGCCTCCAGCTCGCTGGAAAGCTGCGTTGCTCGAATCTGGCTTTCCTCCCTCGCCCGCGCAATACCCTCCGATCGCAGCGCCGCGGTCTTTTGTTCCGCGTCGAGCCGTTTTGCCGCCGCGGCCTCATCGGCTTTCCGCGTGCTCTCCCGGTTCTCCGCCGTATCGAGCCCATCGAGCACATCCGTTCTCGCCACCGCGTTTTCCCTCATTTCCTGCGTCACCTGCGCCGGCGTCTTACCCAGAGCGCCTTCACGCGCCACATCGCGCTGCTTGATTACGAGATCGCGAGTGTCCGCAGGATTGTCCACGGCCGCCAATGCCTTCGCCTGCCGCCGCAGCCGCTCCTGCTCCTGGTCGAGTAATTCGAGTCGGATCTTCGCCTCTTCTCTCGCTCGCTCCACACCCTGCCCGCGCAAACCAGCGATCTTCTGCGCAGCCGCGACTTCCTGATCTGCGGCCCCCGACTCGGCCTTACCCTGGAGGTTTTCCAGCACGCCCGCGTCCCGTGCCCGCACGGCAGCCGCACTCTCCGTCGCCGCTCGCGACGGATCGTTCTCCACGCGCACTTGCTCGAGCCGCATCTGCGCCGCATTCTTCTCCTCCTCCGTAGCGCCGGAACCCGGCGCGGTCACTGCACTCAACGCCGCCTGCGCCTGGTATTCCTCGCTCTTCCCCTGGTAGCCGGCAATGGCCGCATGGGCAGCGTCTCGTTGCGCGGCCGCGTTATCCACCACCGACTGCGCTGCCGCCACATCCGCCTGCTTTTGCCGCATAATGGCGGGATCCGGGTCCGCCCATTTCTGATACGCTGCAAGGTCCTTTTTCTTTGCTTCGAGATCGGGCGTTGCCGTCGCCAGCGTGTCGTTCGCCTGCGTCAACGCAGCCTCGCGCGGCTGCACTGCCAGTCGATCTTCCGCGAGCAACTGCGTCTGGGAATCCGCCTTCGCCGAGGCAGCTTGCTTTTCCGCCGCCCGCTCCTCAAGAGCCTTCTGCTTCGCATCGCCCTTGAGATTGCCGATCACGGATTCCTGAACCTCGTTGCGAATCTGCCGCTCGAGTTCCAACCGCTCCTTCGCGAGGGACAGCCGTTTCTCGTCGAGAGCGACCGCCGCGCCCGCGCCAGATTCGACAGCCGCCTCGAGATTGGCGTTCGCGGTTTGAAGCTCGCCTTCCCGATCTTTCACCGCCTTGCCGGTATCCTTGAAGGGATTCTGGTTTTCCCGATCCTCCTTTTTGGCGGCATCCAGATTCGCCTGCGCATCCGCAACCCCTTTGTAGGCCGCGGCAAGCACTGCCGCGCGATCGGCCAACGTCCTCACATGCTCAATCTGGTCCTGGAGCTTTGCGTTTGACTGCTCCGTCGACCGCCGCATCTCGGACTGGCCTTTCGAATAATCCTGAGCCGACATCCACGCATCTCCACACGCCGCCGCCACCGCCGTAAGTAACCCGATCGCCCATCCCACCGGCCCCATCGCCAGTTTTGTCGCGTTACCTAGCCAAAGAACGGAGCGCGCCAGAATCCCCATCGCCCCTGCCGCTGCCGAACTCGCCGTCGCCCAGCCCGTAATGGCCACAGCGAACTGGATCACGCCCTGGACAGCCATAAGCGCACTAAACACCGCCAGGGCGGTAATAGCCACGCCGAGCGCACTCGTCACGGCGACCACGCCGGATCGCAGGCCGGGAATGGTCGACGCAAAAACGGAAACCGCCCCGGTCACCCGCTCCCACGCAGCATAAAAAAGCCCCACAACCTGGCTGGCCGACTTGAGAACCGGAGCAAGAGCCTCAGCCGACTTGATCTGTGATTCCAACCCGATCTTCGCCCCACCCTCAAATGCCTCTCCAACTTCTTGGTTGCTGCGTTCTTGCGTGCTCGACAGCTTCGCCTGGAGGCCCGCGATTTCATTCGCTGCCGTTTTCATCGCGCCACTACTCCGCGCAAGATCGCCCTCGACCAATCGCCACATCGTCGAAAAATCGGCTCCACTCGCAGAAAGGATCGCGATCTGGCCGGCAGTGCTTTGCGACACCGCCCCCATGTTCGCAAGCGCCTGGGCGGCATTGTCTGCCGGCCGACCATTTTGAAGGTTATCGTAGAGCGTGCCGACCGCCGCCGCCATGTCGCTAAATGGCGCGCCGTTTCTCGCCGCTGCATCTCCCACCAGGTCCATACCCCGGCGCGTCGCCAACAGCCCTCCCGTGAGCACCTGCAAATTCCGCGCCCCCACGGCCGCATCGTCGAACGAAAACGGCGAGCGCTTTGCCCACTCTGCCGTCTCGCGCAGACGGCGGTTAGCGGCATCCAGCCCACCAAGCAACCCTTTGAGCTGATCCCGATAGAGCTGCATCTTCGCCAGGGATTCGAGCGACTTTCTCACCAACTCGCTCTGCCGAACAACATTGCCAAGGTTCAAGGCAAACCCCAACGCCGCTCCGCTCGCGAGAGCCAGCGGCCCCGCAAAGTCGTTCAGAATCTTGAGAAGAGTGCCACCCTTTGCCCTCGCCGCATCAAGCGCGTCACCCATTCGCGACAAACCCTCTGCCCCCTCCTTCACACTTTGCACTCCCGGACCATACTCCGGAAAGTCACCTCGATCGCTCATGGCTCAGGGTCTTCCCGTCGCGATCCTGCGGAGCCACCCCTTCCCACCAGGCGACATTCCACGAAGCGCGCCAACTCCGGCTCCAATCCCCGCGCCAACGGCAGCTCCGCGCGCGCCACCTCCAAGCAACCCGGTTTCCGGATCGCCATCGACGACAGCGCTCCCCGCTCCAATGGCGGCTCCCACGCCGACACCTTTCAGCGCGCCCCGAGCGGCACCATTCAGCGTCGTGCCAGGCGTCCGCAGATTGATCGCTCCGCTCCGAATCATCTTCAGAACATGATCGAAGACACTTCCGGCCACTCCGAAGAACACGTAGTGCGAGCTTTGAGCCCTCTTCTCATCGAAGGAAAATCCAGCCGCCCGCGCATCGGCGAGAAATAGTTTCCGCTCGTGATGACCCTCTCTCGCCAGCGCATTCAGAAAGACTGAGCGAGCGGTCTCGGAGAATTTCGATGTCGCTGTTCGCCGCATGATTTGTCTGACGACCTCGCTCAAGCGTGCAGCGGCAATTCCAGTCGCGGCCGCCCCGGCTACAAACGGCACCGCTCCCTCCACCTGCTTCGCCTCACGACTGCGATCGCCATACATATCTTTTGTGCCTTCGGTAGCCCTACGCACCGCAAGCACGCTGCCCGCCCCCAGGATTCCCCCGAGGATAGCTCGACGACCAGGCGCAAGACCGCGCGCGGGCGCCAGCACACCCGCTGCCGCACCCAGCGCACCCGACCGGAGGAGATTTGCATCCCGTCGAGATTCGTCGTCGTCGCGAATCTTTTTGCGATAGCGATCCGCCGCGAGCTTTCCGGTGAGAGGTTGCCCGTCGAATTCGATCCCGACCAGGCGCGCACCGAGAACGTGAATCACGGATTTTTCCGTCGGACCCGCCGAGGAAAATTCGCGCGCACTCCCGCTTCGCGCCGCCCTGCGAAGCTCGATGTTTGCTTCCCCTCGGCGTCGCTTCGTTTCTTCGTCGTTCGCGCGATTACCTCGCTTGCGCATGTCGTCGCGGTTCTGACAAAGCAAGAAATCGGCCGCCTGGACAAAACGGCGCTCCATGTCGGGGCTATCATCGAGATCCATTTCCTCCGCGAGCGAAACGAGAGCAGCCGACAGCAGCGCCCGCTTGAGTTCGTTGAGGGAGCTGGTCTTGAAAGGAAATTCCGCAGCGTCGCCAGAGCCCCTCGGACCTCCGAAAGGGCATAGAATGCCCGCCTGGATCAAGGCCATAAGCGCCTCGTGGTCGATTCCAAGCCGCATCATCAAGCGGTCGACGGTTTGTTTTTCGATGCCGTCATACACACGATTCATCGGCGCGTGACGGTCCAGCAATTCAGCGATCGTTTTCATGAGTCGTTAAAAATTGAGTTCGTGGATGGCGCGCCGCGCGAAGCTCAAGCGCGCGGCACTCTTCGCTGGCACCGACAACAGCCGCGCGCTCTGTGCCGCGATTTTCGCGGGCGCGAACGTCGGGGGCCGGAGACCGCCAGCCCCCGACGCCGCCAGGCCCGCAGCGTCCCGACCGACGCCACGAAGGAGACCCAACCGTGCGAGCAAATTCCTCCGTCTCGCGACTTTCTCGGCCTGGACGTTGCCGTAGGCAGCCGCCATCGTCCCGGGCGTAAGCGCCGCCTGCGCCGCCGGAGTAAACTGCCCCATGCCGTCACGCGGCCGCGCGTCGGCGAATTCCCGCCGCTGAGACTGACGATTTTTCCGGTCGCGTTTGATCGCATTGATCGTGTCCACTTGCTGGCCCTCGTCCGCTGCATGCGCACCGCCAACAACCGCGCCGATTCCTGCTCCTGTCGCGATGGCAGTCGGCGTGGACGCCGTTTTCAAAAAAGCCGCGGGTCGCCACTTGCGTGCGGCAGAATCGAGACTGCCCAGCCCCGGAAGCTTCGCCCCCTGCCGCAATGCAATGGCGGCCGCACCGCCTAGTCCCGCCCCCACGACGGCACCTCCCACCGCCGCGCGCTTTGTAGTCGCCCCACCTTCGTCCTCTCCAGGCCGACCGAGAATCTGCCCACCAACGAAAGTCCCGCCCCCACCGATCGCCGCACCAGCCCCCGCAGCCGCGCCGACCGACTTCAGAACGCTTCTGACATTGGATCCGCGTCGGAATCCTGGGATCAACCCAAGCGCAGCGCCACTCAGGCCGGCGGAGATGCCAGCCTGCAACCAAGCCGGAGTTTTGCGTTGTGGCTCATCGGACTCCGAAAATGCAAAAAGAGGCAACCGAGATAGCAGCACCCGGTGGCGCGGGATTCGAGAAGCAGAGGCAGGCATTCTCGCCGCGCGGTGTCAACTCAACCGCGCCCCGTCGCGCCCCTCGTTAATTCCGCGCAGCCGCCATCCGTTTTTCAATTGAGCTTGCCGAAACCCCTCTATCGCCGAATCGGACTTCGTTCGAAAATATCCCGCACACTCCCCCAGACGCTCGCGCCATCCACGCACAGCCTTGGAGAGTGCCTGCCGTGAAACTCCTAACCGCCGCGCCGCTATGGAAACAATCTCCCCATTCCCGCGAAGCCAACCTCCAGTCGCGATGTCGAGCGCCACAATTTTTGTTTGTGAACACCCGCCCGGAATGAGCTCGTCGAGGAGACGATGAAGCACCGCGACCTTTCGCCGGTCGGCAAAATCAAGATGCTCCCGCCAAAATTTCTCGAGTCGATCAAACCGTTCTGGAGGCACCCTGACCGCGGATTCTGCCCACTTTCGGTCGAAACCGTCAGCGACGCCCCACTTGCTCGCAACTGCCAGAGCGAGGAGTTTAGCATACCCTTCTCCCGGCTCGCTCTCAGCCAATTCGACAATAGCGAATCGAAGCCCGTCCGCCCGCTCGTCTTCAGCGTCGCGACTCCCTTCACCAAGTGTTTCAAAAAACTTCTCTTGAAAATCGTAGCCTTCGGCTCGCGCGATCAAGGAACTCACGACCTCATCGACATCCCTGTCATCGCCTTCCCTTACGCAGTCGAAGCCAACTTTCAGCCCATCGAAATCTTTGATTCCTTTCGCTCGGAGTCGCTCCCGCTCCGTGGCCGGCAGCGATTGCAACCACCCGTCAAATTCCGCACGGGCACGATCCCGCCAGCCCGAATCATCTTCGCGGGTAATCACGCTCTACAGGCTTTCCATGCGCTCACGGATGAGAGCGGCAAATTCCAGCATCGGCCGCATCTCACAAAGCGCAGCTTCGCAACGCTCGCGGGTCCAGCTTCGAAGCTTCTGTTGACCACGCCAGGTATCGAAATCCGCGACGACGCGCCCGAGCAAAACGGTTCTCCTTCCGACTCCTACAGGGTGCCACCCTCCTTTTCTTTCGCCGACAGACTTTTTCACCTCACCAGCCTCAATGGACGCGGCTAGTTCCCCGACTGACAGGCCATGCTGCACCACCGCTCGCGCCCATTTAGCCGCATCATCCGCCGTCTTCGCACGCTCCACGGCCCGCAAATGGGCCGCAGGCAAAGGAACTTCCAACCGCGCGGCAACCATGATCGAAAGTCTGCCGCAGCTTTGAACCTTGTTGAGTTCAACGACATCGCGCCAGGACAAGGCCCGCCATTGCTCGTTTGTCATACGCCCCTCGAGAAACAACGCCGCAATGCCCGAGGTCGCGACACCTGTAGAGATAGTGCCTTTCGGGATTCCGAGTTCGCGAAGCGCGGGAAACGGCTGAAAAGCGTCTCCATCCCGCCGCCGCAGCTCAACGAGGAGCAGCCCGAGCTTTTTGAACCCGGTGCTCATCGCGCGATCCGCGTCCGCGACACCCGCCGCTACGCCAACGATCTCACCCAGCAAATTCTCGCGCGACAAGCTTTGCAGCCCCACACGAACCCTTTCCGCCGGCGCGGATTCCTCCCAATTGAGCAGCGCGCGCATCACTGGAACTATTTGCGTTGCTCAACCTGATTTGCCACTTCCGCCAGTTCGACGCACAGCGCTTCGAACCGGTCATCACTTGGCAAGTTTTTCGCGGCCTCCAAGCACCGCGCACGACAGGAGTTCACATGCAGCGTTAGCTTGCGGGCATCGCGCAAGGAGCGCAGGCAAGGCTCAAGAGCCCGCCAAGCCGCCTCCTCTCCACTTCCCGAGGGATAGAAATCTCCGCTACCAAGAAAGTCCACCCCCGCTTTCACGGCAGCCGGAAGAGCCGCCAAAGCAGCATCCTCCGCGCGAGAAAGATTCGTCTTCGCCGCCGGCTGAATGAGCGCAAAATCGTCGGCCAATGCCTGCCAAGCCGCAGGGTTTCCACCCAGGCATCGTCGCTGTTCCCCGGCCTTAAAGTCATCACTCGTTTTTCCTCCCACCGCAGCCCGCATCGCACTGGCTCGCGCGTCCGCCGCCGCGACCGCCTCAAGTCGCTCGATGGTCGATTCTCTCTCAAACAAAGCGCGGGCCTCGACCGCCGCGGCATCCGCTTGGTCGACAGCCGCAAACATGGAATCGATCTCTAAAAAACGAGCATCGAGGGCGGAATAAAAGGAGTCAATTTTTCGGCGAGTTGTGCTGCTCATGCACACCGCTTCGGCGTCAACTCTGCCGCAAAATTCGATCCATGTAAGAGCGGACCTCCGTGTAAATTCCACAGACCTCCTCAAGAGATGCTCCGTCTCCAAAATCGATCCGATCAATCACACGATCGAGCTTTCGCACCAACGAGATCCCTTCTCCCTGGAGTCGCCCGCTCGCCTTCAACAAGATTCCTCGGCAGCACGCGTCGACGTAATCCCGAAGCGCTTCAACGAGGCTATCGATCTCCTCATCGGACATACACTCCTCACTGGCAGCGCTGCTGCGAAGAGCATCGAGTTCCAAAAATAGCTTCTCAAGCTTGGAAGTGTCTCCTGCCGCCCCATCCAAGATCTCATTCGCGACCTCGTGAGCGACCCCCCTCAGTTCGCGACAAAGGCATTCCTCCGTGCTCTCACGCCCCCTCGGCCTCTCGCGACGCGAACAACTCAAGAAGGCCGCCCTCACAAGCAGAAGGCATTCTTGCTCATCCTCTGAAAATCCACGCCCTTTCTGCGGAAGCACGCTCTCGGCCATTTCAATCGGAGGCTGTCAATTCCGAAAAAAAATTCTGGCCCAATTTTTGGCACACATCCGCTACACGCACATCCCCATCAAGCACCCGTGCGCCCCATCGATCTACGACCTCTTTGTCCGGACAAAGGGATCGCAGTTCAGATCGAAATTTGAAATTGAATCCCGCCGCGGCGGCCCCCATAAGGCGTCTAATGAAGGAACAAGCAGCCATTAGAATCGGATCATTCCTCGCGGTCGACCTGGACGACAACGAAGTTTCCGGCCCTTTCAAATCCGCCCGCGCGGCCCGCGCGTGGATTGCTCGAAGCGGGAAGAAAGCTTGGGAGGTCGAGACAGATTTCGAAACTCGAGAGAGCATCGAACGGCGCGGCAACTTTGGGCGCTACATGATCCTCCAAGGAATCACGGAAATTCACCAAACTCCCTGGGGCACCGATAGCCACGCAATTCGAGAGATCACTTCCAATTAAACTCGACCGTTCCACATAGAACGAACGGGACTTTAGACGCCTAATAGGCTCCCACGCGCCTCTTGCGCATTTCATTCGGCTGGCGAGATTCTTGCATGCTGGCAAAGATTCTTCCCGACCTCGATTTTCTTCGACTCTACAGGGCAGAGGGCCTCTGGTGCTTTGATCGCCACGATCTGGGGTTGGAGCGGGAGCTGTTCGTAGGAGGAATGACAGAGCTGATCGACGCCGTGATCGCCGAGAAGCCCTTCCCTGTGCCAAACCCCGTGCTTCTCTTCGGGGGAGAATTCAATCCTTCCACCCGCCTGACTTTGATCTGGAAGGAATCCCGCGCCCAGGAGGACGGTGAATGGAACCGTTACCACTGCCGGGAAATGGACAAGGATGGCTGGCTCGGCCCATGCCTGCTCCGCTTTTTCCCAGAGGCGCCACAATACCTCCATTTCGAGATCTACGACGCCGAGGATCCTTTTTCCGTGCGTCTCGTCCAGTGGCTTTCGAACAAAGAAATCGGATCGCTCGCCGCCGCCGCTCTGAATCAAAAATAGACAGTCAGTCAGTTAGCTGGCGCGATCCTGCCCAGGCTGCCCACACGAAAAAACAGCCAGGCGAGTTCCAATTTCTCGAAGAGCTGCACCACTCAGAGGAACTAAGCTATCGGCCGACGCCGGCATGAGCCAGGCGACCGATCGCTTGTGACTTCGCAAAAGATAAACGGTGCCCTGCGACAGCCGCTTTTCAATCCGCGGCCAATCACGACGAAGCTCATCAAGACCAATCGTCACGATATCCGAATCGTCAGGATTTTCCGCCATAACCAAACATCACAATCTTTGGTAAGAATCCTGTCAAATCAACTGAACTTAACTCAAAAAATACCCCTCATGGGTAAACACGGCACCTGCCTACGGCACACCTGTTAACAAGACGACTTAATAGATTCCTTTACCACCGCGGTGGTTAACTTATTCGCGCGCGATCAGGATGATTCCAGGGTCGAAATCCGGCGAGTGGATTTCAATTGCCTCGAAGAGAGTCGCGCACACAACTTCGCCATTAGCACGGCGAATCTCGATCTGAAAATCGGCATTTGTGAATCGCCGCCGCAGCTGCTTCAGCACTTTGGCAACTCCTCTGATTCGCATCGGTCTGTTTCGCTTCATGGAAAAGAATAGGCCAGCGCCCACCGCACCTGCGGTCCCGAACTCAAAACGGACGGGCGCTGACCCGCCCAGCGCAAAATGTCAACCGTGACGTTCACCCAGCTCGATCCTGCACGCACATCGGATGCTGCACATCCGAAATACAGAGTAGAATGGCGAGCGTGAAAGGTGTTTAGGATGAATGGCGAGTCTACTTCTCCTGTTTTACAGCACAGTAATTCCAAACTTTCCTTTTTTATGAGCCCATATCTTTCTCACCCTTCACAAAAACTCATAAAATTGTCGTGCAAAACAACTTACAACTGTGAATGACAACTCTTACCAATGACATACTGTGAATGATGATCCTTCACAACGGTGCTCCTCAAAAAGAAAATGGGCGCTAGGCCAATGGCCCGCGCCCTAATCCGATCATCTAAGTCAGAAATTCTTACTCACTCGCTCCTTGCGGCCGCCAATTTCGGAAATGGAATCCAAAATAACTCATCGGTTGTTTCCTGCATCCTTCGAACCAAATACTTGCCTTTTTCTTAAACTCTTTCAGGTGAGGCATTTTATTTATAAACTCACGTGACAGAGAATCGCTGTCCTGGAAGTGAGGCTTCACACCCTCCCACTCACACCACTCTTTATATTCCGCAAAGAGCTGCTCCACCGTGAGGTAAACCTTTGCAGAATCAGCACTATCAACCAACTCCACACACGCCTCCCAGAAGGCCTTCGCGCTCGAGCGGTGCATCTGGATCTCTTTCGCGGCTCGCGCGCTGTCGGCCGTCTGCTCAAAGTGCCCTCGCTCCATGAGCCGGTGCAGACCCTCGAGCGCCCAGCGGAGAATGCCGCTCATCTCCGCCTCGAACTTCGCGACCAGGCTGTAGTCCTTTTGATCCTCCGGGATCTTGTTCTCGAAGGTCACCTGACACAGTCGACGAAAGAACCCGTCACTCGTGTCTGACGTCGATGCCCGCACGTTCGAGGCCATAATAAAGCGCCCTTGCGGCCGGTAACTGTAGCCGGCCTTGTGCTTCACATCCACGCCGATTTGCTCGCCCGAGGTGATCGCCTTGATGAGATCGATGTGCTTGAACGAGTCGCGATTGAGCTCCGTCGCGAGGTAGAGCCGCTTGCCGACGAGCTGCGCTCGCTGGAAGGGATTGTCGAGCTCCTGCAGGCGCAGGGCCATCGAGTTATCCTCACCGATCAATTTCGTGAGCACCTCGATCAGCGTCGACTTGCCCGTGCCGCCATCGCCGTAGAAGAAGAAAAATTTGTGATAATTCAGCTGCGGCGCCAGGCAGTAGCCAAAGATCTCCTGCACCTGCCGCTGAACATCGGCCGCCGGCAGCATCTGCTCGAGCCAGGCCTTGAACCGCGGGCACTCCGCCTCGCCCTCGTAGGCGTGCGGGATCTGAACGGTCGAGAGGTATTTCGGATTGTGCGGCGTGAGCGTGAGGTCCCGCATGTGGAGCATCCCGTTCGCGCAGTTGATGAGGTCCGCATCGTGCGAATTGAAACGGTCGACGTGCATCGCCACGCGGTTCGCCATGAGGTCCTCGATCGAGTTCACAAGGTAGCTCGTCATTTCCTTCCGCGCGTCGAGGTGCGATCGCAACGCGGCCATGATCCATCGGCGCGGCTCGCGCTGAACGTCCAATCGGCGCCAGCGCGTTCGCTCCCACTGCCACCACTCCTCGCCGGCGTAGCGCGCGACGAATTCCTCACTCAGCACGCCCGCGAGCTCGTCCTGGTGGACCTTCAGTCCCCCACGATCACCATACGAGAAGCAATGTGAATACCGGATCTCCTCCGGCGGCCTCGCCGTCTCCGCCCAAGCCTTGAGCGCCAGATACGCCGCATCGCGCACCTCCTCCGCCTCACAGGAATCCCCGAGGCCGACGACGTCCGGCCGCTCGTCGAGAAAGCCCAGCCAGTCAGTGATGTCGGCTTTATCCGGGCATTCTGGCCACTTCTCCGCGAGATAAACGGCGCCGAGGCGGCCGCAGGCCTCTCGGAGGGCCTTGCAGACCTTGTTTACGTGGTTCCGGCCCGCGTCATCGTTATCCCCGAGCACGACCACCCACTTGCCCTTGAGCGTGCGCAGGTAGCTGTCGCGCCACTTGCCGGCGCCCATCGGCACCGTGGTTGAGAGGAGGCCCAGCTCCTTCAGCGTGTCCGCATCCTTCTCTCCCTCGACGAGGAAGATCGGCTCGCCCTCTCCGGCCGCCTCGATCTCCGGCAGCCGGTAGAGCACCGGCTCGATGCCATCGAGGAAATACACCCAGCCATCCACCGCCGGCCGCTCGCCTGGCTTCGGCTTTCGACGCTGGCGGAACGTCTTGTCCCGCTTCTCTCCATCCTCACTCTCCCATTGGAAGCGCACCGTCTGGTGCAACACCTCGCCGTCACTGTCTAGATAGTCGTAGATCGTCGAAATGACGTAGCACCGGCCGCCCTGCTCGAAGCGTAGCGTCCTGGCCCACTCCGGCTGAATGCTCGTGTCGCGAGGCTTCTCCGGTTTTTTTTCTTCGGCCACGGTGGCACGATTTTTGCGCCTGACTGGCTTACTGCCTGCCTCAGCAGGCGAGCCGCCGCCGCGGGACGACGCCACCCCGGCGAGGGAGTGATAGAGTGTGATCGCTTCGCGATTGGAGATGGATCGAGCAAGCTCGATGAGGGTGACTTCGTCACCATGGTGCTCGTCGACTGCGTGGTCCTTGAAAAACCAGCGCCCATCCCGTTCAAAGACGCTGAAGGACTCGTTCCGATCCTCACGGAACGGGCTGCGCATCACCTTCTTCGGCACGCCGGGCAACCCCAGCACGCGCCAAAGATCCGGCATTGGCAGCTTTTGTTTACAACGCTCGAGACTGTCCATCACGCGAGGAGAGGCACGCTGTCAGCTTGGTCAGATCGACGCCGGCGGCCGCCGGCCCGAGAGAAAAGAAAATGCACGTCCCTCAGTGAATTTCTTTCACCTCGTAGATCTCAAGAGCCCGCCGAACGGCATTGGCATCAAAGAAGACCGATCGATATCCGAGTCTGACCACAGGAATTTTCCTCTGGCACGCCAGCCGCCGGATACTTCGCGCCGTGATTCGACGCCCCGTCGGATCCAGCTCCATTGCCATTTCAACTGCGCTCAATAACCGCCCATCGACAGAATTCGCTTTTGTTTTCATCGATTCGACGCGCACTGTCAATTTTGCACATTGCACATCATGGTCGATGCAATCCCCGTTGAAACCCTTGCTCACCTCGTCGGCCTAAAAAGGCGGAGGATCGCGCAACTCGCGAGTGAAGGAAAAATTCCAGGCGCAGTTCGCACGAACGGATACCATTTCCGATACCCAGACACCGAAGAGCTGCGAACTTGGATCAAGGAGCAGAATTCATCCCGAACGCTAGGCGATGGAAGTCGCTGGGGACCTCAAACGCGCCGAAAAAAGACCAGCGGCGCCGGCAGCGGCGGTCTCACGTTCCTGCATCAACCCCGCGCCAACTTCGAGCACTGGCTGAAACGAATCGGCGGGAGAAATGCGATCTTGGCTCTTGAGCAGGAGAAAAAAATCGAACTCCTAGAGGGACTCTCGGAATTTGAAGATCTGTTGCACGCAATTCGAAAGTCGCTGCAGAACCACTCAACAGACTGACCTTATTCGCTGCCAATTCGCTGCCAATTTTTTGTGTATTTCGGCGCAAAATAGCATTTTTCCGAGGCGAACAACGTCAAACAGAAACACCCAATGAACCGTCTCTACAGCCTGCATTTAAGCTGATCCCAGAGTAATTGGGGAGATGGGTTGGCTGGGACTCGAACCCAGAACCAATGCCTTAAAAGGGCACTGCTCTACCATTGAGCTACCAACCCACTGGAAAAATCTGACGAGCCGCGGAAAGTAACCATCGCGCTCCCTCAGGGCAAGCAGGGAATTCGCTCTCGTTACTTCAGGGCCGCCACGGCGGCCTCGACTTCCTGCGCGTGGGTCTTCGTCTGGGCCTTCGGAAAATACTGCACGACCTTGCCGTCGCGGATGAGAAACGACTGCCGCTGCGCCATGCCAAGAGGAAGCGTCGGCACGCCGAAAGCGGCGATGACCTTCCCGTCGGCGTCCGCGATGAGCGTGAAAGGCAGATCGTATTTCGCCTTGAACGCCTTCTGTGCCTCGGGCTTGTCGTGACTCACGCCGATCACTTTCACGCCGACTTTCTTCAGGTCAACGATCCCGTCGCGCAGCGAGCAGGCCTGGGCGGTGCAACCCGGAGTCCCCGCCTTCGGATAAAAATAAACCAGCGTCAATCCCTTTGCCGTCGCCTCCGTCAGATTCACCGGCTGGCCGTTCTCATCCGGCGCGGTCACGTCCGGCACGGCAGCCCCGACGGCAAGGGGCATGGCCCGGAGATTCATTCCAAAGAGGCTGGCAAAGATCATGGCAGGAAGGAGGAGGCGGCTTTTCATGGTTATTCTGATACGGATGAAGTCATTCGGCGGAGCTTTATTCCCGGAGGAGCTTTGATATTTCTCGCATGCGACCTTACCGTGCGCATCCCCATGCGTCTGGTTCGCTCCTTTTTTCTGCCCATCGCGTTCGCCGCCGGCCTCGTCGGCTGCCGGCCGTCGCCGCCCGTGGATGCCCGTCTTGCCTCGCCGATCGAACTCGCGAAGGAAGCCGCGCCGCAGAAGCTCGAGCGCATCTTTGCCAACGCTCGCGCAAAGGCCCTGCTCGCCGGCCAGTCCCTCGCCTTCGCGCCGGAGCGTCCCGACGATGCCGCCGCGCTCCAGTCGCCTTCGACCTGGCGCCGCCTCGATCGCGCCGATCGCTTCGACGCCGTGCTGCTCGCTGGCCCCGCGGGAGAGTTCCAGCCGCTTCTCAGCCACCTCGTGACGTCGCCGGACTTCCGCCTCGTGCGCGTGGACAACTGGGGCGCGCTTTTCGTGCGAGGAACGCCGGCGGCCTACACCCCGCCGCCGCCCGGATCGGTGGCGCGTGATCTTTCCGACGCCGATCGCGGCGCGTATCTCGCGCGAATGGCGCTCATGCTGCAGGCCGTCGATGAAGTCGCCGCTGCGAAGGCCTATTCTGCCGCCGCGCTGGATACCGCGCCGAAGGAGCCCATCGTGCATGTTGCGGCCGCCGCCCTCGCCCTGACGCGGAAGGATTACCAGCCGGCCCTCAAACAGGTCCAGCAGGCCCTCGCATTGAATCCCCACGACCTCGGCGCGCTCGAGATCGCCGCCCGCACGTTCACCGCCGCGGGTGCCGCGGATCAGGCCTGGGCTGTTGCCACGGAGTTGAAATCCCGCGCTCCGGCCGACGACATGAACGTCCTCTTCCTCCACGCCCGTCTCGCGAGCGCGGCCCACGCCTACAGCGCCGAGCAGGATTCCCTCGAGCGGCTCATCGCCCTCGCCGAGAAACAGAATCTCCCGACCGGCGACTACCGCGTTTATCTTGGCCAATGCTTTGCGCACCAGGGCCTGCCCCGTCCCGCCCTGGAGCAGCTCGAGCTCGCCGCGAAGGCCCCCAATCTCAGCGACCAGCAGCGCGCCGATCTCGACACCGCGATTTCCACCGTTCGCGAGCGGGCCGGGCAGCTCAGCCAATAATTTCGTTCGGCAATCCAGCGCTTCCCCTCCCCTCAAGGAGGCGCTAATTTCGCAACCCCTACACCTTTCTATGAAGTCGAAAGCACCCGCCGCCAACATGCGCCCGCACTCCTCGATCGTCCTCGACGGGCCGCACCGCGCGCCCAGTCGCGCCATGCTCTACCCCGTCGGATTTACCGACAAGGACTTCGACAAGCCGCAGATCGCCGTCGCCTCCACCTGGAGCATGGTCACGCCTTGCAACATGCACATCGATCTCCTGGCCCGCGAGGCCGCCATGGGCATCGACGCCGCGAAGGGCAAGGCCACGATCTTCAACACCATCACGATCTCCGACGGCATCTCGATGGGCACCGAGGGCATGAAATACTCGCTCGTGTCTCGCGAAGTCATCGCCGACTCGATCGAGACCGTCGTCGGCTGCCAGGGCTACGACGGCTTCGTCGCCATCGGCGGCTGCGACAAGAACATGCCCGGCTGCATGATCGGCATCGCCCGCCTGAACCGCCCCGCAGTGTTCGTCTACGGCGGCACGATTCTTCCCGGCTGTCTCAACGGCCGCAACCTCGACGTCGTCTCGGTCTTCGAAGCCGTCGGCCAGCAGGCCGCGGGCAAGATCACCGACGGCGAGGCGCATGCGGTCGAGAGCTGCGCGATCCCCGGCCCGGGCTCCTGCGGCGGCATGTATACGGCAAACACGATGGCCTCCGCGATCGAGGCCATGGGCTTCAGCCTGCCGAACAGCTCCGCGCAGGCCGCCGTCTCGCAGCACAAGAAGGACGACTGCCGCAACGCCGGCGCCGCCGTCATCGAAATGCTCCGCCGCGGCATCAAGCCCTCCGACATTTTCTGCAAGGAGGCCTTCGAGAACGCCATCACGACCGTCATCGCCCTCGGCGGATCGACGAACGCCGTCCTCCACCTACTCGCCATCGCGCACTCCGCGAACGTGAAGCTCTCGCTCGACGATTTCACGCGCATCGGCAAACGCGTCCCCGTGCTCGCAGACCTCAAGCCGAGCGGCAAATACCTGATGAGCCAGCTCGTCGAGATCGGCGGCATCGTTCCGCTCATGAAGGAACTCCTCGGCGCCGGCCTGCTCCACGGCGACTGCCTCACCGTCACCGGCAAGACGCTCAAGCAGAACCTCGCTCCCTTCAAACGCTACCCGAAAGGCCAGGACATCATCCTGCCGCTCAGCAAGCCGATCAAAAAGGAAAGCCACCTCGTCGTCCTGCGCGGCAACCTCGCTCCCGAGGGCGCCGTGGCCAAGATCAGCGGCAAGGAAGGCGAGAAATTCAGCGGCACCGCCCGCGTTTTCGAGTCCGAGGAAAAGGCGCTCGCCGCCGTGCTCGAAGGCAAGATCAAGGCCGGCAACGTCATCGTCATCCGCTACGAAGGGCCGCGCGGCGGTCCCGGCATGCGCGAGATGCTTTCGCCCACCAGCGCCGTCATGGGCGCGGGCCTCGGCAAATCCGTCGCCCTCATCACCGACGGCCGCTTCTCGGGCGGCACGCACGGCTTCGTCGTCGGCCACATCACGCCCGAGGCCTTCGAAGGCGGCCCGCTCGCCATCGTGAAGAATGGCGACCCGATCACCATCGACGCCATCTCCCACGAGCTCACGCTCGACATCCCGGCCGCGGAGATCAAAGCCCGCCTTGCCGCGTGGAAAAAACCCAAGCCGCGCTACCGTCGCGGCGTGCTCGCCAAATATGCCTCGCACGTCACCACCGCCTCGCAGGGCGCGGTCACGGACGCCGGCTTCTAGAACTCTTCCATCATGCGCGATTCCCTCGTGCCGGTGCGTCGCCATCTCGAGATTTCGAGACAGCCCGCCGGCTCTCCATTCCACACCTCCCAGGTCTCGATCAGTTTCGGAGAGACCATCGAGGCCGGCGCGCTCCGTGCCGCCTGGGAGCTGATCGCCCAGGCCCATCCGGCCCTCCGGCGGAAGTTCGACGCCGCCGGCGGAGTCACCGATACCGCGAATCCCGCCTTTGTCTGGAACGAACGCAACTGGCAGACCGGCGCCCCCGCCGACCTCGGCGCCGAGTGGCAGACGCTTGTCCAGACCGATGCCGCCACGCCCATCGCCGTCGGCGAGGAGCCCACCTGCCGCATCACCTTCATCGTCCTGCCGAACGGCCACGGCCACGCGCTGTGGTCCTTCCACGCCGCACTGCTCGACAACGACTCCATCTCCGCCGCTCTGCACCGCTGGCTGCACGCCTACGATTGCCTGCGCACCGGCGCGGACGCTCCGGAATTCGAATCGTCTGCCGAATCCGCGGAGGCCGAAGCCGAACTCGCCACGCCCGAGGACTTCGTTCCGCCGCGCCCGCTCATCGTCCTTCCCCTGCCAGATCCGGCGATCACCGCCGGCACCCGCCGCTCCGTTTCGCAAACCTTCGAGCGCCCCGAGCGTCGGGAATTCGTCGCCGCCGCGAAGAAGCTCGGCGGCAGTCTCTCCGCGCTCTTCGGCTCCGCCTGGGCCTTCGTTCTCGCCCGCGCCACGTCTTCCGACGAAGCTCTCCTGCTCGAAACCTCGCGCCCGCCCGAGGGCCTCGGCCGCTTCGAGACTTTCACGCTCCGCCGCCGCCCGGTCGAATCCCACGCCACCGCCCGCGACCTCGTTCACGCCTTCGCCGAGATTTCCGAGCTTCCGCTCCCGCCCGCCGACACCCTCGTCTCCGCCTACATCTTCCGCGAGCACACGCTCAACGACCGCCTCCAGCTCGAGGTGCCGCGCTGGATGGCCGCCGATACCCAGCTTTTCCAGAAAACCGCGCCACCGCTGGCGCTCCGCGTCGTCGCCTCCGATCGCCCCGAGGTCGCGCTGGATTACGATTCCGCCCTGCTCTCCGACGCCGCCGCCCGCACGCTTTTCGACGCCTTCCTCGGCACCCTCGCAGCCTTCGTCGCCGATCCCAGACTCGAGCTTGCCACCCTCGCCCTCCCCGGCACGCCCGCCGAGGTCGAGACGCCCGACGTCCCCGGCGCGTTCCGCTCTCTCGTCATTGTCCAGGGCATCCACGAAACTTTTGCCGACGCCGCCGCCGAGAGCCCCGACGCGATCGCCGTCGAGATGGACGAAGAGACCCTCACCTTCGCGCAGCTCAACAACTCCGCGAACCAGGTCGCCCGGCTTCTTCGCAAGCGGGGCGTGCAGGCCGGCGCTCGCATCGGCGTGGCCATGCCCCGCTCCCCGCGCTGGGTCGTCGCCCTGCTCGGCGCGCTCAAGGCCGGCGGTGTGATCGTGCCGCTGAGCCCCGAGACCGGCGAGGCCGACGTCGATGCATGGATCGTCGATGCATTGCCCGAAGGCGAGGCGCGTCCGAAGCCCGTCGTGCAGATGATCGCCGACGCCGGCGCGCTCTCGAACGAAAAGGCCCGCGGCGTCCAGACCGACGCGAAGGCCGATCCGCAGGCGCTCGTCGCCCTCGTCGACGGCAAGCCCCACACCTTCACGCACGAAGTTCTCGCCCGCGCCCTCCAAAGCCTCGCCGGGTTGCTCGCCCTCGAGCCCGCCGACCGCGTGCTGCAGTTCGCTCCCACCGGCACCTTCCCCGCCGTCGAGGAAACGCTCGCCTCGCTCCTGAGCGGCGCGACGCTCGTCCTGCGCTCCGGCGACCGCTGGCCCACCCGCACCGCATTCCAGGAATTCGTGCAGGAGAAGAACATCACCGCGCTCACGATCCCCGTCGCTTTCTGGACGCAGTGGACGCATTACCTCACCGAGCTGTCCCTCACGGTGCCCGCGTCGCTCCGACTCGCCGCCACCACCGGCAGCCTTGCCGCACCGAATGCCGTGCTCGCCTGGCGCGCCGTCGCGGGCTCCACGCACTGGCTGCACCGGGTCACGTCATCGGTCACCGGCGGCCTCGGTCTCGGCTCCGACTGGTCCGCGGAGGATTCTCTCGCCGCCTGCAGCCTTGGCCGGCCCACGCCGGCCGCCGTCGCCCGCATCGTGGATCGCCACGGTCTCGCCCTTCCGCTCGGCCTCGCCGGCACGGTCGAGGTCGCACCCGCCAGATCGCCGGACAAGCCCGCCACGCTCGGCATCGAGGCCTTTGTTTCACCCGAGGGCATTTTCTACGACCGCACCGCGTTGCAGGAACTCGTCGTCGGCCCCATCGGCCAGGGCGCGGCGGAGACCATCCGCCACGTCGCGATCACGCACCCCGGCGTGCTCGATGCCCATGTCGAGCAACGCCTCATCGCCGCCCGCCAGGAATGGTGCCTGTGGATTGTTCCCCGCGATTCCGAGCGCGGCGAACCGCACGACCTGCGCGAATGGCTTACGGCACGCCTGCCCGCCGCTCCGCGCCGCATCCGCGCGCTGCCTCGATTCCCGCTCGACGACGCCGGCAATCTCGACGTCGCCGCCCTCGTCGAGCAACTGCCCGACGACGTCGCTACCCCCGCCGCGCGCAAGGGCACCGAGGCCGAGGAACGCGTGCGTCAGGCCATCTCCCGCGCCCTCGGCGGCCGCCGCATCGAACTCGACGAAATCCTCACCGACGGCCGCACGAAACCCCAGGTCGCGAAACTTCTCTTCGAAGCCGTCTTGCGCGACGAACCCCGTGTCGAACTGGCCGATTTCACGACGGGCTTCTCCGTCCGCTCGCTCCTGCGTAACGTCCGTGGCCGTGGCCGCGCCGCCGGCACTCCCGCTGCCGCCGCTCCGGTCAGCGCCTGGACGCCGATCCAGCCGCTCCGCGCCTCGGGCAAACTCCCGCCCCTCGTTTTCATTCACGATTTCGACGGCACCTCGAAGGGCTACGCGCCGCTCGTCGCCCAGCTCGGGGAAGACCAGCCCTGCTACGCGATCACGGCCCGCGGCCTCGCCGATCCCGATGCCAGCCATGCCACCGTCGAGGAAATGGCCCGCGCCTACGTCGAGGCGCTCCGCGTTTTCGATGCCACCGGCCCTTATCGCCTGCTCGGTTACGGCTTCGGCGGCCTTGTCGCCTTCGAGATGGCCCGCCAGCTCAGCGCCGCCGGCGCGAGCGTCCCGTTGCTCGTCGGTCTCGCCACCGAGCCCCCCGCCACGAACTCCGCCGCCGCATTCCTCGCCGGCGGCTGGAAGCGCTCGCTCGCCTCGCTCCTCGGCCGCAAGACCGAGGAAACCCCGCGCCGCCGCCGCACGTCGGAGAGCCCGATCTCTCGCGTCAACGAAGAGGCCGCGCGCAAATACTCCCCGCCGGCGTCCGCCCTTGCCGCCCACATCTTCGTGCCCGAGCAGAATTTCCCGCCCTTCCGCGTTGTCGAGATCGGCTGGACGGCCACCTGCCGCGACGCGCAGTTCTATCAGGTGCCATGCAGTGGCCCGGAAATGATGGACGAGCCCGCGGTCGAGGCCATTGCGAATGCGATCACGAAGCTTGCCCGCGCCGAGGAACTCGACACCGAGCTCGAGAACGAGGACTGATCTACCGCCGCCACAGCGCGGGCAAAGCGAGCAGGAGCACCCGGCGCACGTCTCCGCGCGAAACCTTCACCGGCCCCGAGTCGATCTCGATGCGCGACAGCGTCTCGAGACCGATCCGCGCCGGCGGCAGACTCGCGAAGCGCACCCGCCCGTTCTCCACGGCTGCGGCCCATTGCAGGCCGCTCTCGAGGCCCACGCGGGCCCGTCGCTTCACGTCGATGAAGTCCGCGTCCGGCACGTAAACGCGCCCAATCGCCGCATCCGCCAGCCGGTCGCGCAGGATGTTCACGAGCTGCAGGCCCTTGCCGTAGGCCACCCCGAGCGCCACCAGCTCCTCGATCGGTCGATGCGTGAAATCCGGCAGCAGGTCCGCGCACAGCCGCGTCCAGAATTCACCGACGCTCCCGGCCACCAGGAACGTGTATTCCTCGAGCTCGTCCCCGTTCAAAGGCTCCGCCGATTCCGGAAAGCGCACGAGGTCGAAAAGCTGCCCGTGCAGGATATGGTTCCACACGCCCCACAGCCGCTCCTGCGCCCGCGATTCCTCCAGCGCATCGAGCAGCTCCGGCAGCCGACGCAACAACTCCGCCTCCGCCGGTTTCTCCTGATGCTTCACCAGCGCGCTCAGCGCATGGTGGGCGATGTCGCCATGGCGCAGCTGCTGAAGCGCTTCCACCCGCCGCTCCACCTCGGCCCCGGACGTATCCGCAATGCTATCCGAGGCTCGCGCCAGCAGATAACCGAGGGCAATCGGCTCGCGCACCGCCGGCGGCAGCACGCGAATCGTGATGTAAAACGACCGCGAAACATCCCGCAGAAGCTTCCAGTTCATCAGCGCATCCCGGGCGTGTCCGCCCCCACCCGGATCAGATCGATCTCCGGCTCGAGAAAATTTCCCAGCCCCATCGCGGACGCCGTCTCGACATGGGCGGCGACCGGCGCCGCCGGCGGCAGCTTGTTCGGCCCGCGATACTCGTCGATCAGCCGCAGGGCCGTCGCATCGATCGCCACCGGATCGATGCTCGCATAGATCGTGAAATTCTGCCGCGTGAAATTGGGATTCGGAAACGGCCCGCCGGCGAACTGCAGCGCCAGCCCGTCCATGATCGTCAGCACCACCTTGTCCCGCACCATCGCGTCCTTGTAGATCTCGCCGACGTAGGGATTCCCGTGATCCGGCTCGCGAATGAATCGTCGCCAGTTGTCCACATTCCACAGCGTCATGTTTGCCAGCGCGCCGTTCAACCCGCACATGAAGCTGTCGCACAGCGACGGCAGATTGATGACCTTCGTCACCCGCTGGCTCAGCACCGTCGCAAAAAAGCTCGTGCTGCTCAGCTGATCGCCCCTCGAAAGAATATCCTCCATGCGCGTGCCCTTTTTCTCACCGAACTTGCTGTCACCCCAGATCAATCTTCCCAGCACCGGCGCCGTCAGCATCGCCTGCCGGTCGTAGCCCGTCGAAGGATCGATCCCCTCCACGCGAAAATCCGGATCGCGTTCCGAAAACCCCGCCGCGCGCAGGTCCTCGATGTTCCGGTCCCACACGATGATGCGATCCGGTCGCACCCCCGCCGCCTGCAATCCGCGCGCCACCGCCCGCACGACCGCCGGATGCGTCCCGCTCATCGCGCCCGGCGCCGCCGCGACCTTGATGCCCACGACGTCCGTCGGCTTCACCAGCGCCAGCCACGCCGCCGCGACCGAGGATCGCTTCGTCACCGCCATCACCACATCGTCCACCATCTTCTGCACGACCGCCGGCGTGGGGGTGAAGCCGTTCGTGAGCGCCCGCGGATCCGCCGCGTAATATACCTGCGACCGGGCGGCAATCGCCCGCGCTACGGGCGTCTCCTCCGCCAGCTGCGCCCCCACAACCAGCGGCCAGAGCGCGAACAGAAAGACGAAACGACGGATCACGGCGCAGAGTGTCGACGGAGCCACGGGAGCTGTCAAACCGGCGCGAATGCCATTGCGCGGCGTTTCCGGATGGACGACCCTGCCGCCGTGATCGAGCACCTCTACGCGCATATTCCCTTCTGCCCGAAGGTGTGCCCGTATTGCAGCTTCTACAAGGAGGCGAGTGACCGGAACAAGACGCGCGCCTTCCTCGACGCAATGCTCCTCGAGGCGGAGAGCCACGCCGCCACCCTCCAGCCCCGCACGATTTTCTTCGGCGGCGGCACGCCCAGCGCGCTCAGCACCTCCCAGCTCGAATACCTGCTCGCCGGCCTCCGCGAGCGCCTCGATTTCTCCGCGGTCACCGAATGGACCCTCGAGATGAACCCGGCCACTGTCTCGCACGAAAAGGCCCGCGCGCTGCTCGACCTTGGCGTCAATCGCATCAGCATGGGCGTGCAATCCTGGCACGACGGCGAGTTGAAGATTCTCGGCCGGGTGCACACCGCCGCGCAGGCCGAGCGTTCGTATCGCATCCTCCGCGAGGCCGGCGTGCCTAACGTCAACCTCGACCTCATCTTCGGCGTGCCCGGCCAGTCCCGCGAAAGCTGGCGCGCCTCACTCGAGCGCACCCTCGCCCTCGAGCCCGACCATATCTCCGCCTACTGCCTCACCTACGAGGAGGACACCGATTTTTTCCTCCGCCTCCAGCGCGGCGAAATGCGTCCCGACGAGGGCCTCGACGCCGATCTCTTCGAGCTCACGATGGACCTCCTCGGCGCCGCCGGTTACGCCCAATACGAGATCTCGAATCACGCGAAACCCGGTCGCGAATGCCGGCACAACCTCGCCTACTGGACCGCCGCGGACTACGTCGGTCTCGGCCCGAGCGCCTTCTCGACCGTCGGTGAGAGCCGCTGGAAGAACGTGAGCGACACCTCCGATTACGTGGCCCGGATCGACGCCGGCACGGATGCCGCCGACTACCGCGAGCGCGTCGATGCCCGCACGCGTCGCGCCGAGCAGCTCGCCTTCGCCCTGCGCACGAACGTCGGCATCGACGAGAACTCCGCCGAAGTTCTCCGGCTCCGCGACGCGGGCTATCTCGAGGCCCACGGCGACCGCTGGGTGCTCACGCGCTCCGGAAAAATGGTGGCCGACGCCATTGCCGAGACCTTCGTGTGAACAACCGCTACGACGCGATCATCGTCGGCGCCGGCCCCGCGGGATCGGTCTGCGCCGCGGCGCTGGCACGCGCCGGAAGCCGCGTTCTCCTGCTCGAGAAATCGCGCTTCCCTCGTGACAAGGTCTGCGGCGATTGCCTGAACCCCTCGGCGCTGCCGATTCTGGACCGCCTCGAGCTTCGCGAACGTCTGCTCGCGCTGCCGCATGTCGCCGCCCGCGAGGTCAGCTTCCACGGCATCGGCGTGCGCCCCGTTTCGTTTCCCATCCCGCCCGGCGCGGAAATCGTGGTAAAGCGTCGGGATCTCGACGCTTTGCTCGTGGCCCGCGCGATCGAGCTCGGCGCGGAATTTCGCGACGACATGGCCGTCACTCGCGTGGCCCCCGGCTGGCGCGTGGAAGCCAACGGTGAGGAATTCGTCGCGCCATTCCTCTTCGCCGCCGACGGCCGGAATTCCACCGTCGCCCGCCTCACCGACCGGCTGCCCGCAGCCCGGCGCGAGCGCACCGCGATCCAGGGCCACACCGTGCGTCCGGACTGGCACGGCGATGCCGTGCGGATGCTCTTTCATCCCGGGGGCTACGGCGGCACCGCCCGCGTGAGCGCCGACGAGATCAATGTCTGCCTCGTCGCGCGCCCCAAGAATCTCGCCGCCGTGCGCGCCCGCGCCGAGCGGGAATTCGGGCCGCTCGAATGGCGCACGATTGCTCCGCTCACCCGTCGCGACGGATTCCCGATCGCCGCGGACGGCCTGTTTCTGCTGGGCGATGCCGCGCGCGTCGTCGAGCCCTTCACCGGCGAAGGCATCTCCTACGCGATGCGCTCGGGCGAACTCGCGGCCAGCGCGGTCCTGGCCGGCGGCGACGCGGCGGCCCGCTATCGCCGCGACCACGCTGCCATGTATCGCGGCCGGCTTTGGGTGAACCGCCTCGCCCGCTTCGCCGGCGAGCATCCGCGCCTCACTTCGCTCGCCCTGCGGGCCTTCCGGCATTGGCCGGCGCCGCTCGGAATGCTCACCGCCAAAGTCGTTCGGGCCTGACTCGAAGAGCCAGTCAGACGTAGCGCAGATCGGCTTCGCCGCTCACGTTCACGAAACCATGCTTGCGCAGGAGCGTCGCGAAGAGCGCGATCGCCTGCTTCTCCTCGGCGCCCAGATCGAAGCGAATGAACTCGGAAAGATACCGGCGCACGAAGGCCGGGTCGGGATACTCCGCCGCGATGCGCTCCCGCTCGGCGAGCCCGCGAACCTTCGTATCCCGCAACGCGTCCGCGAGCGCGGCGGCAGCAGGCAGTTCCGGCCGGAAAACCCAGCACGCAAAAACGAAAGGCAGACCGGTGCAACGCATCCACTCCGCGCCGAGATCGAAGAACTCCCAGCCGTCCGCGGCGTGCGTCTGCCGGAACTTCACCGCGGCGTCCCCGATGAGCAAGCGGGCGCCGAGTTCGTCCGCCGGAGCGTCGAGATAAGCGGGCTCGAAGTCATAAAACTCGGCAAGCAGGCATTGCAGCAGGTGATTCGACGTGTGGGAGGCGGGGTCGAGCGCGATCGTTTCCTGGGCCGTGAGCGGTCCCCGATGAGCGACGTAGACGCTGAAAACCGCACCGCACGCGGCGATGGCGATGCCGTCGGCAATCGTCGCAGACGGCCGCTCCACCGCCTCGTAGACCGGCACGAGCGCGGCATCCAGCTCACCCGCGGCGAAGCGCTCGGCGAGACGCGACGGGAGATCGAGCGAGACGCGATCCTCGAGACCGGCAATGAGCGGTCGCGCGTTGAGATAGGGCACCGAGCCGATCCGGCGACCGGCAAAAGCGTCGCTCACGCCGCCTGCAACTCCGTCGGCGAAGGCAGGCGCTCGTAGAACGTATTCCGCTGCATCGGCTCGCGCCCGGCCTCGCGAATCGCCTTCTCCATCGCGTAGATCGTCTGCAGCTGCGGCGTCGTCGCGCCGGCCATGTGAAAGATCTTCTCCTCGCGGATCGTGCCGTGCAGATCGTCCACGCCGTAGTTCAGCGCGAGCTGCGCGAGCGGCAGTCCGAGGCTGATCCAATACGCCGTGATGTGCGGAAAATTATCGAGGTAGATGCGGCTCACCGCGAGGTTGCGCAGCTCCTCGAAGCCCGTCGCGTGCGGGATGTCCTTCAGCGAGGGACGGGCGCCGTCCGGCTCGAACGCAAACGGAACGAACGCCGTGAAGCCGCCGGTCTCGTCCTGCAGTTCGCGCAGGCGCCGCAGGTGATCGACGCGATGCCGCGTCTGCTCGATGTGGCCGTAGAGCATCGTGCACGTGCTTTTTCCGCCCATCTGATGCCAGGTGCGATGCACCTCGGCCCATTCGTCGGCGGTTTCCTTGCCGCGGCAGATCTGGTCGCGAATCTCCGGATCGAAGATCTCCGCGCCGCCGCCGGTGATGGCGCCGAGGCCGTTCTCGCGCAGCAACTCGAGCGTTTCGCGGATCGAAAGCTTGAAGACGCGCTCGGCGAGATGGCGAATTTCCACGGCGGTGAACGCCTTGATGTGCAGCGCGGGGTCGAGCGCCTTCAGCGCGCGCAGCAACTCGAGATACCACTCGCCGGGCAGCGTGGGATGCAGGCCGCCGACCATGTGAATCTCGGTGATGCCTTCGGCGAGACCTTCCTTCACGTTGGCCTCGATCTCGGGGATCGCCAGCTCGAAGGCATGCGCCTCGCGCTTCTTCGCGCCGAATGCGCAAAACTGGCACGAGAGGATGCAGACGTTCGAGTAGTTGATGTAGCGATTGTGAATGTAGGTCGCGACATTCCCGTTCTTGCGCTCGCGAATGATGTTCGCGATCGCGCCGATGCCGTTCACGTCGTGGCTCTCGTAGAGCACGGTCGCATCCGCGTCGGAGATGCGTTCACCCGACGCCACCTTCTCGTGAATGGGCAGCAGCTCGGGAGACAACAGGCGGAGATTCATAAGGTGATGACCGCGAAACTTTTCACGACTTGGCGTCTCATCGCAATGCCGGATTGCAACCGACCCCTCGCGCGCACGCGATCTTCAGGCAGGCCGCCGGGTCTCGGATCAGGCGCGAACTCCTCGCGGTCGAAGATGCCCGCCGCAAGCGGCAGCTCCTCGACGAGCTCCAGGCCGAATGCGCCGCGGCGACGACCAGATAATCCGGCGCCTCAGGCGCGCTGACCCGGCCCCGCATCGCGATGGCCGTCGTCGGAGACCCGGAAAACCTGCTCCACGGCCGCGGCGGCAGCCTGTTCATCGTCACCGTTCGTCACGAGATCGAGCGTCGTGCCCATCGTGGCGCAGAGCGCGACCACGCTGAGGATGTTGCGCACGTCGGCGATCCGCCCGCCGGACCGGAGGGAGATCGTGGATCGAAAACACTGCGCCACTCGCACCAACCGGGCGGCGGGGCGGAGGTGGAGGCCTGCTTCCCAGGGAATCGTCACCGTTGAATGCTTCACGAAGCGTCCGACAACGCCATTTCCCGCTCCGTTCATATTTTTTTGGTCTCGCCGGTTCCCCGTGTCGCGGCCTTGCGCGGAACCGGTCGCCACGTATGTTGACCGCTTATGCCTTTCGAGCTCGCGTCGAACTACCAGCCCCGGGGCGACCAGGCCCAGGCCATCGACAAACTCACCCGCTCGCTGCTCGCGGGGAATCGCCACCAGACGCTGCTCGGCGTCACCGGCTCGGGCAAGACCTTCACCGCCGCGAACATCGTTCGCGAGCTCGACCGGCCGACGCTCGTCATGTCGCACAACAAGACGCTTGCCGCGCAGCTCTACAGCGAGTTCAAGCAGTTCTTCCCGCGCAACGCCGTCGAGTATTTCGTCAGCTACTTCGATTATTACCAGCCCGAGGCCTACATCCCCCGGTCGGACACCTACATCGAGAAGGATTCGTCGATCAACGAGGAGATCGAGCGCCTGCGCCTCTCCGCGGTGAGTTCGCTGCTTTCGCGGCGTGACGTGCTCATCGTCGCCAGCGTCTCGTGCATCTACGGCCTCGCGTCGCCCGAGGATTTCCTCCAGATGCTCGTCACGATCCGCGAGGGCCTCCAAATGACGCGCGAGGCCTTCCTCGGCAAGCTCGTCGACATGCTCTACGAGCGGAACGACATCGCGTTCGAGCGCGGCCGGTTCCGCGTGCGCGGCGACACCGTCGAGGTGCATCCCGCGCAGAACGACGACCGCGCGATCCGGGTGGAATTCTTCGGCGACGAGATCGACCGCATCAGCGAGTTCGATCCCCTCACCGGCGACGTCACCGCCCGGCTCACGAACCTCACGCTCTTTCCGGCGAAGCAGTTCGTCACCCCGCACGACAAGCTCAACGCCGCGATGCGCAACATCCGCACCGAGCTCGACCAGCGCGTGATGGAGTTCGAGCGCGACGGCAAGCTCATCGAGGCGCAACGCATCAAGATGCGCACCGAGTTCGACCTCGAGATGATGCAGGAGATGGGCTTTTGCAACGGCATCGAGAACTACTCGCGCCACCTCACTGGCCGTCCGCCGAACAGCACGCCCTACACGCTGATGGATTTCCTGCCCGAGGACACCCTGCTCATCATCGACGAGAGCCACGCCACGATCCCGCAGATCGGCGGCATGTATGCCGGCGATCGCTCGCGCAAGTCGGTGCTCGTCGAGCACGGCTTCCGCCTGCCCAGCGCGATGGACAACCGCCCGCTGCGCTTCGACGAGTTCATGGCGAAGACGCACGACATCGTCTATGTGAGCGCCACGCCCGGGCCGTTCGAGATCCGCAACAGCGTCGTCGGCAACAAGGGCTACATCGCAAACCCCGACAAGAATTTCCCCGAGCAGGTCGAGGCCGCGCGCATCGCCGGGCAATACAACCCGATGGAGCTCGTCGCCGCGTTCGACTGCCACACGCCCGGCGCGCCACTCGTCGCCGAGCAGATTATTCGTCCCACCGGCCTGCTCGACCCCAGGATCACCGTGCGTCCGCTCAAGGGCCAGATCGACGAGACGATCGAGCGCTGCCGCCAGCGCATCGAGATCGGCGAGCGCGTCCTCATCACCACGCTCACGAAGCGCACCGCCGAGGATTTGTCGGACTACCTGCGCGACGTCGGCATGAAGGTCCGCTACCTCCACAGCGACATCGACACCATCGAGCGCGTCGAAATTCTCCGCAGCCTGCGCGCCGGCGAATGCGACGTCCTCGTCGGCATCAACCTCCTCCGCGAAGGCCTCGACCTGCCCGAGGTCTCGCTCGTCTGCATCCTCGATGCCGACAAGGAAGGCTACCTCCGCAGCCAGACCAGCCTCATCCAGACCGCCGGCCGCGCCGCGCGTCACCTCAACGGCGAAGTCGTCCTCTTCGCCGACGTCATCACCGGCAGCATCCGCGCGCTCATCGAGATCACCGACTACCGCCGCGGCCGCCAGATCGCCTACAACAAGGAGCACGGCATCGAACCGAAAAGCGTCGTCCGCGCCGTGCAGGAAAGCCTCCACGTCATCCTCAAGAGCAGCCGCGACCTCGAGAAATCCATCGTCGCCGAGACCGCGCCGGACTTCGATCTCCACGAGCTCATGCAGGAACTCGAGCGCGACATGGCCACCGCCGCCGCAAATCTCGAATACGAACGCGCCGCGCTCATCCGCGACCAGATCGCCGAGCTGAAGGCCGGCAACGGCCTCGAAAAGATCACGACCACGCCGAAGCCCGTCAAATACTCGGGAGGGCGAGGCTCCCGCCGAGCCGTCTCTCCCAAAAGGAGCAGATAAAAGAACAGCCCGTAAGAATTTCGGCTCGGCCGGAGCCTCGCCCTCCCGTAACCAAGACGCATGGACGAGATCGGGCGGCACCATCCGGCCCATGGTGTGCATATCACGCTGCGCGAACCCACGATCGTCTTTCTCACCGTCTGCACCAGGGGCCGCCAGCCATGGCTGGCCTGCGAGGAGGCCGACGCATCCCTCAGCCAGATTTGGACCGGCGCGACGGCCTGGCGCGTTGGGCGTTACCTCCTCATGCCCGATCACCTCCATCTGTTCTGCGCGCCCACCGACAGCGAGATATCCCTCGACGCATGGGTCCGTTACTGGAAAAGCCAGTTCCGCCGCACCTCCGGCCGCCCGGACTGGCGCTGGCAGACAGATCACTGGGACACCCGCCTCCGCCGCGGAGAAAGTTACTCCGAGAAATGGACCTACGTTTGCGAAAACCCCGTTCGCGCCAATCTCGCCACCAGCGCCGAAGCTTGGCCGCACCAGGGCGAGATTCATCATCTCCCCTGGTAACCGGGAGAGCGAGGCTCCCGCCGAGCCATCGCTCAAAGATCCTCGCTCAAAAAATTGGCTCGGCCGGAGCCTCGCCCTCCCCCGCCCGCGGGATTGCCCTTCCTGCGTCGACCCGCCAAGATCGCCGTCGATGCTTTCGCCCACCGACCTCATCCTCCCTCCGCTCCTCGCCTACGTCGTCGCGGCGATGCTCGGCATCGGGCTCGCCCTGCTGCGTGCCCGGCGCAGCGCCAGCGGCTGGGTCATCCTCGACATCGTCGTCCTCCTTTTCGTCCTTATCCCCGTTCCCGTGCTGGCGAATGCCTTCGCCGCCATCGCGCCGGCCGACACGAATCGCCTCGTCCCCTGGATGCTCGCCGCCGCGCTCACCGCCGCGCCGCTCGCCTACCTTCCGGCGCGCATCGCGCTCACCCGCACGAGCGAAGACTACCGCGACACCGCCCGCCTGCTCGGGCTTGGTCCAGTCGGGCGATTCTTCCGCATCGATCTTCCGCTCACCTGGCCGGCCATCGGTCGCGGCAAGCTCCTCGCGCTCACCCGCATCGTCGGCGAATGGCTGCTCGTCATCGGCGCGCTCGATCGGCTCACCGTCCTCACCGGCGCCGTCGCCATCCTCTCGCTCGTTGCCGCGATCGGCATCGGCTTCAGCCTGCCTCGCCCCGCCCCGGCCACCCGCTAATGCCGCCCGCGAAGAAAGCCGCCAAGGCCGACACCGGCATTCATTTCGTCACCGGCAGTGACGAGGCCGAGGTCAAGAAAGCCGCCACCGGCCTCGCCGCGAAGCTCGCTCCCGGTGACGATCCCTTCGGCATCGAGGTGATCGACGGCGCCGCGGCCACGGTCGACGAGGCCCAGTCCCGCCTTCACGCCACCATCGAGGCGCTGCTTACTGTCCCCTTCTTCGGCGGCGCCGGAAAGCTCGTCTGGCTCAAAAGCGCGACGATGTTCAGCGATAGCGTAATGGGCCGCAGCGAGACGACGACCACCGCCGTCGAGAAGCTCCTCGCCGTCCTCGAAAAAGGCCTGCCCGAGGGCATCACCTTCCTCATCAGCGCGATCGATCCCGACAAGCGCCGCACCGCCTACAAGACGCTCGGCAAGCTCGCCACCGTCCACCTCCACGACAAACCCGACTTCGGCTGGGGCGCCACCGAGGCCGACGTCGTCGACTGGGTCGCCGATCGCGCCCGCGTCGCCGGCCTTCGCCTCAGCCCCGACGCCGCCGCCGTGCTCGCCGCCCGCGTCGGCGCCGAGACGCGCCAGCTCGACAACGAGATCGAAAAACTCGCCCTTACTTTTGGCAACGACACCGCGCTCACCGGCGAGCAAATCCGCGAGCTCGTGCCCGCCACCCGCGCCGGCGGCATCTTCGACCTCAGCAACGCCCTCGCCAAACGCGACCTCCGCCTCTGCCTCACCACGCTCGACCAGCTCTTCCGGCAGGGCGAAAAGGCCGTCGGCATCCTCCTCGCCGCCGTCATGCCGACGGTGCGGAACCTCCTCGTCGTGAAGGACCTCATGGTCACGCACCGGATGCAGCCGCCGGCCCAGCCGCAATTCTTCAAGGGCGCGCTCGATCGCCTGCCCGAGGGCGCCACCGCGCACCTGCCTCGCAAAAAGGACGGCACTCTGAACGCCTACCCGCTCGGCATCGCCGCCGCGAACAGCGCCCGCTACACCCTTCCCGAGCTGGAGGCCGCGTTTCTGGCCTGCGCCCGTGCGAACAAGACCCTCGTCACCACGCAGCTCGCCGAGAGCATCGTGATGAGCCGTTTGCTCGTGGAAATCGCCGGGAAATAGGCCCGGGGCCGGGCCGTCACTCCCCGTAGGCCAGCTCCCAGTGCGCGTCCCACAGGTGCGCCTGCTGCGGCCACATGACGACGAGCAGGAACTCCAGCAACTGGCTCGTCGGCAGCTTCGGTAGCGGTTCCATCCCGATGTGCGCCGCATTGGCCGCCGAGATCGCCGCGCAATACACCCGGGCAAACGCCGCCGCCTGCACCTCGCCGCCCGGCCGGGGCCGGTCCGTGTCGGCCAGCCACTCGATCAGCCACGCCTGTCCCCGTTCCGCCACCTCCTCCGAGATCGGCGGCGGCAGTTTCGGGATCACCGCGCCGTCCGAGTCCGTGCGCAACCGCATCGCCATCCGCATCAGCAGCGCTTCGAGCTCCTTCCACGTCATGCGCCCCATCCCACCGCCGACAGCCCGCCCTTGCCAAGGGCAAAACCCACGCCCCGCCTCGAACCTCAACCGCCACTCACCGGATATTTATCGAACTTCGGAAGAGCCGGGTCCATCGCGCCCCATGATTGCGCGTCGCAGGTCCACACATCCATCTGCGCCCGGAAGTTGCTAGGGTCGTCCAGGCTCGCGGCGTGCAGGGCCACGATGTCCGGCACCGCATCGGGTTTTCCGAAGACCGGCGCCCCGCATTCCGGGCAGAACGCGCGACGCGTCATCCCACCCGCCTCGCTCGGCGAGGCATGGAACCGCGGCTCGCCCTGTCGCACGGTGAATGCCGCCACCGGCACCACGACGAGCGCGGAATGCGCCCCACCCGTGGCCCGCTGACAATCGCGGCAATGGCAATGCAGCATCATCACGGGTGCCGCGGAGGATTCGTAACGCAGCGCGCCACAGGCGCAACCACCGGAAAGGACAGGAATGGAAGTCATGAGCAGGATTTTTTGGACTCTCGAGACTACGACGAACCGCCGCGCTCTCGCGGGACATCTCCGACAAATTTCCCGACCACGGAGCGACGACGGTGCCTATCGCAGAGTCTGGTAGCGATACCTGGGACCCGTCGGAAAAATCTCGGAACTGGAAGCGTCCTCTGAGCGTCGATAAATGCCGCCGCTGCCCCCTTTACCGAAGACCACGAAGCCCTTTTTCCCATAAGGCATTTCGCTGGTAAGCACGCGATCCTTCCAATTCGTCGTCACCACGAAGGGCTGGTTCTCGGGAGATTTTCCATCGATCACGAAAAAGCGAAACGGGATCGTCTCCGTCGTGAGAGGGCCGTTGCCCGGAGAACGTCCCGGAGCTCGAAGCAATTTTCGGAGGTCCGAGTCGCTGAGGTAATTATTCTCGGTGAGCGCTTGGAAATAGGCGGCCAGCGAAACCGGCTCGGATTTCCCGTTCACTGTGATCGTCGTCCAATCCAATCCCTTGCCGTCCGCGGCCTTCGTATCCAGCGCCATCATCTGGGTCGCGATTTGGAGCTGACGGGCATTGTTAAGGGTGCCCGTCATTTGTCCCCCAATGAGATTGGGGGAAGTCTGAGGAATCACCATCCACACGAGCACCCCGACGACCGCAAGGAGCACCAGCACTTCCACCAGCGTCAGGCCGGCGCATCTTTGCGGGGAACGGGAGGGCTTCATGTTCAAGGGGGAGAATGTTCAGTCCGGGATCGTCCCGTCGTGACGGCGTTCCGTGCCGCAGTTCCAGCAGAGGTCGAAGCCTCCGGGAACGGATTCGTGGCAGCGTTCGCACGTCCAATCCGGCCGCCCCGGCGGCGTGCCGTCGCGAATCTCGCGGATGAGATCGATGGCCCGGGCGAAGTCGTCGTCGTTCACCACGCACAGCACCGGAAAGAACAGCCCGCTCGGCATCTCCGACATCGTCGTGTTCGTGTGCTGATTCCGGATGAATGAGAGGATCCCGGCATTCTCGAGCACCGATTGGAAATACCCCACCCTCGCCGGTTCACGATCGCAGAAGACAGGTTTCATGATTTCCAAGGCCCCCTACCGGCAAACCGATTCCTCGAGCAATTGCTCAGAAACGAGCCAATTAGTTGGCGACCCGGACAGGGGGACTGCCGATCAGACTTACGACAAAAAGACTGAGATATAAAACCAAATAGTCCTTTTGGCCCCCTCGCCCGGCCCTCAAAAAATCGATGCCAGGCCTTCCGCCATCAAAAGCGCACGCTCTCTCGCCACAGGGAGGGCTCGAATTCCCGGGCAGGCAACGCGCGAAAAATCGCCGCGCCCCCACGAAGGGTGGACTTGGCGGAAAACGATCAAATCGCTAAAAATCGTTTTCCTAACGTCAGAAACACCGGTGCGCTGTCACGCCTTGCGAACGAAGCAGGCTTTCAGCCCGACCGCACCGATACCGTCGATCTTGCAGGAAATCTCGTGATCGCCATCGACCAACCGGATGGGGCCGGTCTTTATCCCGCCTTTGAGAACCTGAGAGCCTTTGAGAGGCAGATCCTTGACAAGAACCACGCGGTCGCCATCAGCAAGAGCATTACCGTTTGAATCTTTCACCACGCGGGCTGCCTCCGGCTCCGGTTCGCGCGGCCACTCGTGCCCGCAGGTCATGCACTCCCATTTTTCCGCGTGTTCCAACACCTCGTTCATCTCGCACTCGGGGCAAACCTTTTCGCTCATCGGCGGATGATAGTAATGGGCGTGCTCGTGGCAAGCTGTGCGGTCTCACACAAGGGGCGGTTCCGCCCGGCCGGCCTTTCACCCGCCTTTCCAGACCGGAATGACGACGTCAGTTGGCAAACTTTGTGAGGATGGCGGCGCGCGTCGGGGGGCGCGGATCATCGAGAGGCGGCGGGAAGTTAGTCGATGCGCCAGACGATGCCGCGGCGCTCGTATTCGAGGTAGCCTTCAACCTGCATGGCGAGCGGAGCGCCGCAGAGGCGTTCGACGAGCCAGAGGGCAAGGTCGAGCCCGCTGGTGACACCGCCGCAGGTGACGATGTCGCCGGCGTCGACGACGCGGGCGGGGGTGAGAACGGCGCCGGTGGCGGCGAGGTCGTCCATGGCGCTGTGGTGGGTGATGGCGGGGCGGCCCTCGAGCAGGCCGGCGTGGGCGAGGAGCATGGCGCCGGTGCAAACGCCGGCGAGGAGGGCGCCTTCGCGGTGAAGATCCCGAAGAAGGCGGAGGGTGGCGGGATTCCCGGTCTCGGCGCGGGCGCCGGCGGCCGCGCCGCTGGCCCAGCCGCCGCCGGGGACGATGAGGAGCTCGGTCTCGGTGAGGCGGGCGTGGGGAGTGATGATGGCGCCGTGAGCGAGCGTGAGGGGCTGGGGATCGCCGGCGGTGACGAGCCGGGTCTGGAGGTCGGCGCCGAGGGCGCGGGCGGCCTGGAGGACTTCGTAGGGCGCAAGGGCGTCGAGTTCCTCGGCGCCGGGGTAGAGTAGGATGGCGGCGGAAGTCATTGGGGATTTTCGATTTTGGATGTTCCGGGCGGAGGGGCGGATTTATCAGACGGCGGGGCCGCCGGTGATCTCGAGGGAGACGCGGCGGTCGCGGAGCTGGGCGGTCCAGCGATCGAGGAAGGTGAAGGCGCCGGCGAGGGCGGCGAGGTCCGCTTCCGCGATGTCGGGCCACGCGGCATCGAGGGCGCGGAGCTGGCGGTGCGCCTCGGCCTGGTGGGCCTCGACGGCGGCGAGGATGTCGGCGGCGACGCGGCGGGCTTTGGCGAGCGTTCCGATCGCGAGGGCACGGTCGAGCGGCGTCTTCGCGGCGGCGTGGGTGGCGAGGGCGTGGTCGGCCTCGCGGAGGAAGGCGCCGATGCGGAAGCCCATCTCGATATCGGGCGGGGCAGCGGGAATGACGGCGCCGGGAAGCAGCCGGCGGAGGCGGCTGGCGGGGACGGAGAGTTCGCGCTGCGCGGCATTGAGGGCGGCAAAGACCCCGGCGTCGCCCCCGGCGGCATCGGGATGCGCGGCGCGGGAGCGCTGCTGGAACGCAGCGCGGACGGCGGCGGGATCCAGCCACGGACGGCGAGGCAGGCCGAGAAGTGCGAAGGGGTCGTCCATGGGAATTTCGGATTTTGGATTCTGGATTTTCGATTGGCACTTCAATTCGGCGCGGAGGCCCGAGCGGAGGGGGCCGGGCATTTTCCCTTCGCTACCGGGGCGGAACCGTGGCATCTTCCGCCTTCGCTAATTATGTCATTCCAAGATTTAGGCCTCTCCGAAGCGGTCGTTCACGGCGCGCAACGCATGGGCTATGTCGATCCGAGCCCCATCCAGCTGCGCTCGTTTCCCGTCGTTCTTTCCAAGCGCGATCTCATTGCCTCTGCCCAGACGGGCACGGGCAAGACCGGCGCATTCGCCCTCCCGATTCTCACCCGCCTCGGCAATGGCCACGGGTATCCGCGCTGCCTCGTGCTAGAGCCGACGCGCGAGCTGGCGATGCAGGTGGAGACGGCTTTCCGCGACTATTCGCGCTTCATGCACATCGACGTGACGTGCCTCTTCGGGGGCGTCGGCTACGGCAAGCAACGCGAGGAACTTCAGGCCGGTGCGGACATCCTCTGCGCGACGCCGGGCCGCCTGCTGGACTTCATGGAACAGGGCGACGTGAAGCTCGACAAGATCGAGATCCTCGTGCTGGACGAGGTGGACCGCATGCTCGACATGGGCTTCCTCCCGGATGTGCGGCGCATCATCGAGAAATGCGCGAAGGATCGGCAGACGCTGCTCTACTCGGCGACGGTGCCGAACGAGATCCAGAGCCTGGCGACATGGTGCCTGCGCGATCCCGAGAAGATCGAGATCGGCGCGCGGCGGTCCCCGGCGGAGAGCGTGACGCACGCGATTTATCCCGTGGCGGCGGACCAGAAGTTCGACCTGCTGCTGGCGCTGCTCGAGGCGACGAATTACCACAGCATCCTCATCTTCACGCGCACGAAGGACGGGGCGGACCGCATCATGCGCAAGCTCAAGGAGGAGAAGCACTCGGTGACCTCGCTGCACAGCAATCGCACGCAGCAGGAGCGCATCGACGCGCTGGATGGCTTCAAATCCGGCAAATACGAGGTGATGGTCGCGACGGATATCGCCGCCCGCGGCATCGACATTGCGGGCGTGAGCCACGTGATCAACTACGACGTGCCGCAGCATCCCGAGGACTACGTCCACCGCATCGGCCGCACGGGCCGCGCGGAGGCGACCGGCGACGCGTTCACGATCATGACGGCCGAGGAACTGCCGCACGTGGAGGACATCGAGCGCTTCATCGGCCAGAAGGTCGAGCGCACGAAGCTCGCGGGCTTCGACTACGTGTATTCCGCGGTCTTCGACGAGGCCCGGGTGAAGCAGGTGCTCAAGGGCGCGAAAGGCGTCCGCACGCACAAGGGCATGAAGTTCGGCAGCACGGCCAAGAAGCGGAAGCGGTAGGGATACCGCCTCGCTCGGGCGCGAAAATTCGGCGCCGAAAAGCCCCGCGCCTTTTCATTGCTCAATCCGCCAGAGTGGCTATTTTCCGGGGCCGTGCGCTCGCCGGCCTCGAAATCCATCCAGGGAGATTCGCAATGAATTTTCCGGCGCGCGTTCTCATCTACTCCCACGCATTTCATCCCAGCGTGGGTGGCAGCGAGAACGCCGGCCGTCTTCTTGCCGACGGCATCGTCGCCGCCGGACATGAGGTGCAGATCGTCACGCGCTCCCAGGGACCCGCGACCGAAAGCTTCCCTTACCCGATCCATTACTCACCGTCGCGGTGGGAGCTCTTCCGGCTCGTGAGATGGTCGAGCGTCTACGTGCACAGCAACCTCGGGATGCGCGGCGCGTGGCCCCTGCTCTTCCTGCGACGCCCGTGGGTCATCATTCACCATAGCCGCATCACCCGCGTCACCGGCGAGATGATCTGGCTCGATCACGTGAAGCGCTTCTGCACCCGCTTTGCCCGGAATATCGCGGTGAGCCAGTCGATGGCACGCGACCTGCCGCAGCCGACACTCGTCATCGGCAACGGCTACGATCCGGAAATCTTCCACCGAGAGCCGGAGACGCCTCGCGCCCGCGACATCATGTTCCTCGGCCGCCTCAATCGCGACAAGGGCTGCCATTTGCTTTTCGAAGCGCTTCGCATTTTGAGCGAACGCGGGCTTCGCCCGACCGTCACCGTCGTCGGGCAGGGCAATGCGGAGGAAGCCCTCCATCGGGAGGTCAGCGAGACGGGTCTCGAGAGGCAGGTCGTTTTCGAGGGCACCCGGAATCGCGAGGAGTGCGCCCGACTTCTGAACGGCCATCGCATTCTCGTCGTGCCCTCGCTCGTCGCCGAGACGTTCGGCCTCGTCGTGCTGGAGGGCATCGCCTGCGGCTGCGCGGTGATCGTTTCGACCTCGGGTGCGCTGGAGGAAATTGCCGGCCCCTGCGGCGTGAGCTTTCCCTCGGGCGATGCCGGGAAGCTGGCGGATCGTCTGGCGGAACTCCTGGGCTCCCCAGAGCGCATCGCCGCGCTGCAAAGTCCGGCCGCGGCCCACCTTGCGCCCTTCCGCAGCGAGCACATCTGTCGACGCTATCTTGCCGTCATTCTTGCGGAGGTCCGCCATGTCGCCCACTCCTTCTCCCTTCTACTTCTCGCTCACCTCTTTTAGCGAAGCCACCACTCCCGGCCTTCCGATCCTGATGTATCATCAGATCGCCCGCCCCTCCCTGCGAAGAGGCAATCGAGGCCTCTGCGTTTCCCCCGGACTTTTTCAGGCGCAAATTCAGGAACTCGCCTTCGCGGGATACACGTCCGCCTCGCTGGATGCCCTGCCCCTGGCGGATTCCACCCGCCGCATCGTCCTCACCTTCGATGACGGCTTCCGCAACGTCCTCGCCAATGCCCTGCCCATCCTCGGTCGCCACCGCTGGCAGGCCATCCAGTTCCTCGTCGCCGATCGCCAGGTGAACGCCTGGGATGTGCCCCCCGGCGGCAAATCGGTCCCGCTGATGAGCGATTCCGAAGTCCGCGAATGGCTTGCGGCCGGCCAGCAAATCGGCGCCCACACCCTCACGCATCCGCACCTCACCCAACTTTCACTCGCCCAGGCCCGGGAAGAAATTTTCTCGTCCAGAAAGAGCCTCGAAGATCGGTTCCAGGTGCCGGTCGAGCACTTTTGCTACCCCTACGGCGATCAGAATTCCGAGATCCGCGCGCTCGTCGAAGCCGCTGGCTACAAAACCGCCTGCTCGACCATCCCGGGATTGAACACCGCCGGGACCGATCCTCTGCGGCTCCACCGCCACATGGCCAGTCACCGAAGGCCGGCCTGGGCTGCCGCCTTTCGCTTCCTGCCCGCGCACTGGTGGTAAATTCGCCGACCGCTAGACGGCACGGCCCGTCACGCAAAAGTCGTCGGAAAACAACCGCCCTCCCAGCGACGGGAAAAATCGCTGCCACGTCGTCCCGCCAAGTCCGGGGATGCCCCCGTGTCGCGAATAATCCAGCTCGATCTCTTCGAGTCCCGCTTCCCGAAACATCCGGACGGCGTCCTTCGGCAGAACCGGGGTGATCGAGGCGGGGTTCGTGCTCTCCTTGAAGGCGCTATACTCTCCGTGACGCAAGAGCGTGACGAGACTCCGGGCCGACGCGGGATTGGGCGAGGTGATCATCAGACGCCCCCCTTTTCGGAGGAGCCTCGCCGCCGCCTGAATGAATGCCCGCGGATCCATGAGATACTCGATGACGCCGATGGCCGTCACGACGTCCCAGCTCCCGGGAAGCGTCGCCGCGCTCAGCCGGTTCAGATCGATCTGCTGAAAATCCCGGTAGGATTTCTCGTCGAACCCCTTGTGGAGAATCACGTCCACTCCCGTGGCCCGAATGCCGAACTCCCGTTCCAGAAATCGCCCAAATCCCCCGACGCCACATCCCAGATCCAACACGGAGAGATCGGAACTCAAAAAGCCTCGGAACTGCCGGATCGCAAACTCGAAAAACGCATCCCCGCCGCTGATTCCCTGCGACATTTCTGCCCGGTTCTCGACCGTCAGCATATTCTCCCCCATAAGGTGGCTGAATAGCAGGCCCATTCCGTCCCGACAACCTTCGGTCCCAGGGGAATTCCGCTTTTCGCCCGAAATCACGTCGTGCTACATCGCAAGAAGTTCCCATGCCCATGAACTCGCAACTTCTGCTCTCTGCCGCACTCTGGGCTTCCATGCTCGCTTCGGCCATCGCCGTCCCTCCCCGCCTTTGGACGAGCAAGGACGGCACCGCGACCCTCACCGCGACCTACTTCAAATCGGACGCCGAAAAGGTGACTCTCATTCTCCCCAACGGCCGCACTCGGGTGATTCCCCTCGCGATGATCAGCGAGGCCGACGCCCGATGGATCGCCGAGAACGCCAGCAGCTCCACCCCTCCCGACAATTCTGCAACTGAAAGCGTGCCGGCAACGGCGAAGATTCCCGCCGCCCTCGCCGGCAAACTCATCGACGACCGCGGGAAGCCGACAGCATTGGACACGAAGGCAGGCGTTCCCAAATACTACCTCTTCTACTACTCGGCATCGTGGTGCGGACCATGCCACGCCTTCACGCCGGAACTCGTGAGATTCGCGCGAAAAATGAAGGCACGGAATGCCAGTCTCGCGATCATTCTTTCGCCGAGCGACCGGACGCAGGAGGACGAGGTCGCCTACATGAAGGAATTGCGGATGCCCTGGCCCGCTCTCGCTCTGGATCAAAAGAGCGCCCCGGACATCCCGCGCAGCGAATGGGGCTACATTCCCGCGATGGTGCTCGTCGATGCCGATGGCAAGCGCCTGTTGCAGGTGAACGACACGTTTTCCAAGGAGGCATTCCTTGCCCAGACCGAAAAGATTGTTCGTGACGGCGGCACCCCCGCGACGGCACAGAACTAATCATGGTCGAATTCTTCCTCACTTACGACGGCGGGCTGCGCTGCTCCGCGACCCATGGCCCCTCCGGTTGCAAGATCACGACCGACGCGCCGACGGATAACCTCGGCAAGGGCGAGTCCTTCAGCCCCACCGACCTCTGCGCCACCTCGCTCGGCGTCTGCATGGTCACGACCATGGCCATCTACGCGCAACGCCAGGGCTTCGATTTTCCCGCCGGCGCGAAGCTCGCGGTCCGCAAGATCATGACGTCCGAGCCGCCGCGCAGGATCGCGCGCATCGAGGTGGATATCGAGATTCCCCTGCCCGCCGACCACCCGCAGCGCGCTGATCTCGAGCGCGTCGCGATCCACTGCCCGGTCGCCTTGAGCCTGCACCCCGAAGTCGAGAAGCCGACGGCGTTTCGCTGGATCGGCTAGCCCAGCTCGAACGTCGTGACGCCGAAGATGGCGTCGAGCGGCAGCGCGGGAATCTCGCGGTTATACATGCGCGCCGTCGCGAACACTTCCTTCATGCCGTGGCGGCGAGCCAGCTCCAGCGCCGCGGCATTCACCTCAGGCAGATCGAGAAAGACCGGCTCCCCGCCCGTTTTCGCCGTAAGCGCCCGGAAAAGATCGCTCGCGATCTCGGGATCATCCGCGAAGAGGGGTCCGACCTTGAAGCCCTCGCGGCATTTCCGAACCACGCCGTAGCCGGAAAGAACGCCGTCCCGCTCGACGGCAAATCCCTCGGCGTGCGGCATCGCCAGCCAGGCGAGCAGGAAGGCCGTCCGCTCCGCCGGGAAATGTCGCCGATCATACTCGGCCAGCGCATAGAACGGGATCTGGGAAAGCGGGACGACGCCGGCGGGCACCGGACCGGGAACGATCGCGCCGCCGTAGCGCAGGTTCCGGTAGGCAAACTGAAAGCCGAAGAACTTGGCGTATTGGCGCTCCTTCGCAAGCACGCCGTCGATGCCGATATTGCGGCCGTCCAGCTGCTTCATCGCCCGCTCGGCCAGCAGAAGTCCGTCGCGATGCCCTCGGCGTTCCGGCTTCACGATGTAAAAACCGACGAAGCCAAAATGCTCCCCGTAGGCCACAGCCGAGATCGTGCCGACCGTCTCGCCACCCGCCTCCGCGCAAAAAAATCCGTTCGGGTCCGCAGCAAAGAACGCCTTCGCGTCATCGAGACCAGGATTCCATCCCTCGCGCGCCGCCCACTCGACCGCGAGTCCCAGCTCGGCTTCGGACATGTTTCGCAGGCTCACTTCGTCCATGAACCAAGGCTAGATCGCGCGTCCCCGATGGCAATCCCTCTCGTGCCCGAATTTTTGGGGATCGCGCGTCGATCCCCTCGCCAAAACCACGATATTCACGACTCCCGGCCGGTTATTCACAGGGTCAAGGGCTTAATTCACTTTTTACTCTCAAACATCCTCTGTATAGTGTCTGTAAAAAATAAGACCACTATATGTTGTGGTTTTTACAGCGCTTTTCGATTGACTCCCCCTTCCCCGGCGCGGCATCTTTCCCCTGCCGATTGGGGGCGTCGAGCGCCAGGGGACGCGCGGGTTGTCTTCGCCCCGATCAGTGATGGGTTGGCTATCCCCAGGGAGGCCGCCCGACCAGATTTTTACCCTGTAAATTTGCCAATGGCCCAGACCACTACCATTCAGATCGGAGACCGCACATTCGTGCTCGACCAGGAGAAAGCCGAGGCCGCCTACGCCGCCAAGCGCGTGATCAACGGCCGCGACACGATGTTCTTCAACATCCTGCCGCTCAAATACGGCTGGGCCTACGACCTTTACAAGACGATGAAGGCGAACCACTGGGAGCCCGAGGACATCCAGATGCAGCGCGACATCGAGCAATGGCGCGACGTCTCGGGCAAGATCTCGGATACCGATCGCTGGATCATCAAGATGGCCATTGGCTATTTCTCCGCGGCGGAAGGCATCGTCGGCGACAACATCCAGCACGTCGTGCGGGAACTCGTCACCGCGCCGGAGCTCAAGCTCGTGCTCGGCCGTCATGCCCACGAAGAGAACATTCACGCGGATTCGCTCGTCTACATGATCAGCTCGCTCGGCATCAACCCGCACGAGTGCGAGGCGATGTTCGAGGACATCGCGACGATCAAGCAGAAGACGGAGTTCGTCGTGAAGAACAGCCGCGCGCTGCGCCGCGACATCGATCTCAGCACGCTCGAGAACAAGCAGGCACTCGCGAAGAACATCTTCCTCTTCGGCCAGTGCATGGAGGGCACGCAGTTCTACGGCCTCTTCGGCATGGTGCTCGCGCTCTACCGCCAGACGAAGTTCCCCGGCATCGGCCAGATGTTCAGCTACACGCTGCGCGACGAATCGAACCACATCGAGGTCTTCCGCAATCTCCTCATGGACCTCGTCGACGAGAATCCCGACATCTGGACCGACGCCTTCCGCGAGGAGCTGCGCGAGACGATGCGCGAGGCCGTCCGCCTCGAGAAGGACTTCATTGCCGACTGCCTGCCCGTGTCCGCCGTCGGCCTCACGAAGGACGAATTCCTCACCTACATCGATTACATCGGCGACCGCCGCCTCGAGGGCGTCGGCCTCGAGCCGCTCAACGGCCCGATCACGAATCCCCTGCCCTGGCTCGCCGAGATGATGGACCTCCGCAAGGAATCGAACTTCTTCGAAAGCCGCGTCACCGACTACCGCCGCGCCGCCGCCATCAAGGACGCTGACGACGACGAACTCTAAAATTTCGTTCCGCCCCAAAACCCTAACCCGCCGCCTGCCATGATCCGCAAAGTCGCCCTCGAAGAAGACATCGCCCTCAAGCGCCTCGTCACCACGCCCCGAGCCCAGAAACCCGACTTTGCCTGGCGCGAAGTCCTGCCCACCCTCGTCGAACGCCCCGAGATCAAGGTCACCCGCGGCACCGAGGAGCACGCCTTCAACCTCGCCGACGTTGCCGACGAGATCGGCAACGCCCTCACCGACCTTCTCCTCTCCCGCGACCAGTCCGACGACATCTTCACCGAGAAGAACCGTGGCTTCGTCGCCAGCGTCGCGCATTCCGTCGCCGAGCGCCTTGCCGAGCAGGTCGCCGAAGGCCGCACGCTCAAGCTCTCCGAGAACGACCTCTCGCTCCTCATCGAGAAGGCCCTCATCGAGAACGACGCCCACGATGTCGCGAAGAGCCTCGTCTTCAGCCGGTCCGCGAAGGGCGGCCTGCACGCGAAGCTCGAGGCGGCCCACCCGCCGATGAACGTCCGCCTCATCCGCCGCAACGGCTCCGTCGTGCCGTGGATCGAGGGCAAGATCGAGACCGCCATCCGCAAGGCCTTCCTCGAGATGCGTGAGGATGCCGAGCCCGCCCCAGCCCTCGCCCGCGCCATCACCGAGCGCGTGCGCGCCGGCGACCACGCCTTCGTCCACATCGAGGACGTGCAGGACATGGTGCAGGAAGAGCTCATGCGCCAGGGCTTCTACAAGGTCGCCGCCAGCTACGTGCTCTACCGCGCCCACCGCTCCGCCCAGCGCGAGACGGAGGCCAGCGAAAAGACCGACGTCGAGCAGCAGGACTCCCTCGTCGTCGTCGTGAAGCCCAATGGCGACAGCGCCTTCTGGGACGGCGCCGACCTCAAGCGCCGCATCCAGTTCGCCACCATCGGCCTCGACCTCAACCTCGACGCCGCCCAGATCGAGCGCGAACTCCGCCGCTCCATCGGAGCCGAGACCACCGAGCAGGGCCTCCGCGACACCATCATCCTCAACGCGAAGTCCCTCATCGAGCGCGACGCCGATTTCGCCAAGTTCGCCGGCCGCATCCTCCTCACCTTCATCTACGAGGAAGTCCTCGGCTGGAACATCCTCACCGACGGCATCGAGGGCCTCAAGGAAGCCCACCGCAAGGCCTTCAAGAGCTACCTGCGCCACGGCGTCAGCATCGAGCGCCTCTCGCCGAAGCTCCTCGGCTACCAGCTCGAGAAACTCGCCGACGCCCTCGACCCCAGCGCCGACCTCGACTTCGACTACCTCGGCATCTCGACGATGTATGACCGCTACCTCATCGTCGACAAGACCGGCAAGAAGGCCCGTCGCATCGAGACGCCCCAGTTCTTCTGGATGCGCGTCGCCATGGGCCTCTTCATCGAGGAGCCCAAGGACCGCGAGGAGTGGATCACCCGCCTCTACAACCTCTACAAGGGCCGCCGCTTCTGCTCGAGCACGCCCACGCTCTTCAACTCCGGCACCCTCCACAGCCAGCTCTCCAGCTGCTACCTCTACAAGATCGACGACTCCATCGAGTCCATCATGCAGCGCGGCATCGCCGAGAACGCCTACCTGTCGAAATGGGCCGGCGGCCTCGGCGGCTCCTGGACGGCCGTCCGCGGCACCGGCGGCTACATCAAGGGCACGAACGGCGAATCGCAGGGCGTCATTCCCTTCCTCAAGCTCCACAACGACCAGCTCGTCGCCGTCAACCAGGGCGGCAAGCGCCGCGGCTCCGGCTGCGCCTACCTCGAGACCTGGCACAACGACATCGAGGACTTCCTCAAGCTCCGCGACAACGTCGGCGACGAACGCCGCCGCACGCACGACCTCAACACCGCGAACTGGATCCCCGATCTGTTCATGAAGCGCATGGAGGCCCGCGAGCATTGGACGCTCTTCCGCGCCAACGAGACGCCCGACCTCCACGAACTCTACGGCCAGAAATTCGAGGCCCGCTACACGCATTACGAGCAGCTCGCCGAGGAAGGCAAAATCTACGGCCACAAGGTGCCCGCCCTCGATATCTGGAAGACGATGCTCAAGATGCTCATCGCCACCGGGCATCCCTGGATCACCTTCAAGGACCCCTGCAACCTCCGCAGCCCGCAGGACCACGCCGGCGTCATCCATAGCTCGAACCTCTGCACCGAGATCACGCTCAACACGAGCGAAGACGAGACCGCCGTCTGCAACCTCGGCTCCGTCATCCTCGACAGCCACATGAAGGCCAATGGCGAGCTCGATCTCGACATGCTCCGCGAGACGATCACCGTCGCCGTCCGCGCCCTCGACAACGTCATCGACATCAACTTCTACCCGACGGAAGCCGCCAGGCGCAGCAACCTCCGCCACCGCCCCATCGGCCTCGGCGTGATGGGCCTGCAAAACGCGCTCTTCGCCCGCGGCCTCGCCTTTGCCAGCGAGGAAGCCGTCGAGTTCAACGACGAGTTCATGGAGGCCATCGCCTTCTTCGCCTACAGCGCGTCGAGCGACCTCGCCGCCGAGCGCGGCGCCTACAGCAGCTATCGCGGCTCGAAGTGGGACCGCGGTCTGCTCCCGCAGGACACCATCGACCTCCTCGAGAAAGAACGCGGCCTCCGGATCGACGTTCCCCGCGGCGGCAAGATGGATTGGACGCCCGTCCGCGAAAAGATCAAGGCGCAGGGCATGCGCAACAGCAACGTCCTCGCCATCGCGCCCACGGCCACCATCTCGAACATCACCGGCACCACCCCGTGCATCGAGCCGAACTTCAAGAACCTCTTCGTGAAGGAAAACCTCGGCGGCAAGTTCACCATCCTCAGCGGCGAACTCGTTCGCGACCTCAAGAAGCTCGGCCTCTGGGACGACAAGATGCGCGAGGACGTGAAGTATTTCGGCGGCGAGCTCACCGACATCGAGGGCATCCCGGCGGACATCAAGAAGAAGCACCTCACCGTCTTCAACATCCCCTACCAGTTCCTCATCGACGCCGCCGCCCGCCGGCAGAAGTGGATCGACCAGTCCCAATCGGTCAACCTCTTCATCGGCGAGCCCGACCTCAAGGTCCTCAGCCACATGTATCGCCGCGCCTGGCACACCGGGCTCAAGACCACCTACTACCTCCGCTCGACCGGCGCCTCGAACATCGAAAGCGCCACCACCACGACGAAGAAGGAAGTCCGCGGCGTCGCCGGCGAGCAGCCGAAGAAGGAATACACCGCCGCCGAAAAAACGGCCTGCAGCATCGAGGCCATGCGCCGCGGCGAAGAGTGCGAAGCCTGCCAGTAGGCCCCAGCGACACCCTCAAAGGGAAGGGACGGCCGAAAAGCCGTCCCTTTCTTGTTTGAACTCATCCCACCATCTGACGCCAGGCCCAACATGGCGCGCGAATGGAAGTGGTGTCCATCTTCGTGCTCCGAAGAAAACTCGCCACGGCCCGAAGCAAGGTTGCATTGATCCAGGATGACACGTCGGTGACCGGGATGGCGTGGAGCTGATTGAACGTCCCATCCTTGTCCCATGCGGAACCCCGCCCTTGAGCAAAGGCCGCATGATACTTGCTCGTCATGTTGTTCGGCTCGCGCGCCAGCTCGTCCAACAAATACCGCTGGCCCCACGCCGAACGGCCATGGGAATTCCGCTGCAATTCATTTCAGCTCGCCTCTCCACCTCTCTCCGGGACTGAACATCTAGCGATAGTCGTCAGGCCAGATCTCGTTGCAACTCTGACGACGATGCTTCCATGGCCTGTGTTCCGGGCGGGTTCGTATACCAGCCGCCGTAGGTGAAGTCGGTGCCTTTGGACGCGTCGAAATCGCCGAGATCCTCCCGCACCTTGAGGTTTGTATACATGCCGCCCATCGTGATGTAGCCGTGAGGGCCCTGCGAGCCGACCATCGGCACGCTGTTCTTCGGGATTTTCATACCCATGTCGCCCATGTCCCCCATGCCGTCCTGTCCCATCGTCATGTAACCGGGCAGGAACTGCCGGACACGCTTGTCGAGCTTGCCGGGATCGATGCCGACCAAATTCGGCGTGCCGTGCCCCATTTGATTCATGACGTGATGAATCATGTGGCAGTGCATCGCCCAGTCGCCTGGGTTGTCGGCGGCGAACTCCACCGTCCGAGTCGATCCGGTCGGCACAAGCACGGTCGTCTCCGGCCATTGCCCGGCCTCCGGAATCAGACCGCCATCTGTTTCTACGATCTTCCACGCGTGACCGTGGACATGGATGGGGTGGTGATCCATTGCGGACAAATTTCCGATACGAATGCGCACGCGGTCACCGAGCTTCGCGAGCAGCGGCGCGGTGCCAGGATAGGCGCGTCCGTTCAGGGTGAGCGTGTTGAACTCGACCATTTCATTCGGGTCGGGACGGCGAGTGCCGACGTTGATGCGCCACTCGCTGAGCATGTAGACGTAGTCACGGTCGGGCGGCGGACCTTTCGACTTGTGGGGATGAATGATGAACATGCCGAGCATGCCCATGGCCATCTGTGTCATCTCGTCGTGGTGCGAGTGATACATGAACGTGCCGTGCTGCCAGACCGTGAACTCGTATTTGAAAGTCTTGCCTGGATCGATGGGTGCCTGACTCAGCCCACCCACGCCGTCCATGCCACTGGGGAGGAGAATGCCGTGCCAGTGGATGCTGGTGGCGGCCGGGAGCTTATTCGTGACATAGATGCGAATCCGATCCCCTTCGACGCATTCGATGGTCGGTCCATGAACGCTGCCGTTGAAGCCCCAGCAGAACGCACGCAATTCGTCGTTGTCTTTGGTTTTGGGCACGAAGACGTGATCGACCTCTTCGCACGTCAGATGAAACACCTTCACGCCGTCCACAATCCTGAACGGCAACGTTGAGCCGTTGAGTGTGACAGTGGGTTTGTAGTCCACGCCAGGACGGCCAGGCGCAAGCGGCGGCTTTTTCCAAACCGGCGAATAGGTCTTCTCGACGCTTACGGACGATCGCTGTTCGTCGGATGCGGCCTGAGGTGTCTGCTGGCCATGGAGAATGGAAGGAAGAGCCGCAGCTCCCGCCAGAAACGCCGAGCCGCTCACAAAATTTCGTCGAGTCAGGGGATTCATTTCTTTTGTTTGGGGACGATGTTCTTGTCGGTCGAAGAACGGGGATTGAGGGAGCCTCCCACGGCTTTTTCGAGTTCGGCACGCGTAATCCAATATTCGCGAAGCGCATCGATGTAGGCTCGCTCCACGCGCAGTTCTTCGGCCTTCGCCGTGAAGAGCTCGAACGGGCTGATCTGCATCGCGTTATATTGAAGGATGCTTTGGTTCACGATCTTGATGCGCGCGGGCAGCAGCACCCCGTGATAAAAGTTCGAGCGTTCGCCCAGGTCCGCAAGGCGACGATTGAACTTGCGTGTGTCAGCACGAATGTCGATGGCAAGGTCCTCGAATTCAGCGGACGCGCGCCGGAGCTGCGTCTGACCTTTCGCGATCCTTGCCTGGCCTTGATTGAAAATCGGTAGCTCGATGCGGAACTGCGGCCCCATGTTGAGCGCGCCATCCACATCGCGCTCTCCGGCAAAGCCAAAGTCGAGCACCGGCACCCAGCGGAAGGTTTTCGTGAGACCGAGTGCGGAAACCAGCGACGTCAAATCGCGCTGCGCGGCCCGCAGGTCGAGGCGATTGGAGACGGCGAGCGACTCCAGTCGCGGTTGCGAGAAGGTTTCTTTCCGCGGCATGGGAAGATCGCCTTCGATTTCCCAATCCGTCTGCGAGCCCCAGAGCCCAAGCAGCTTGTTGAGTTCCTCGCGGTGCTCGTCGAGCTCCGTTTCGGACTGCTGGATATCGAGCCTCCCTTCGCTGTAGGTGGACTGCATCTGCAGCAAGGCAAGTTCGGTGATGTTGCCCGCCTTGAATTGCTTCTGGGAGAGTTCGAGTGACGTCGAAGTCGTCTCCTGGATGACCTTCAGCCGCCCGAGAAGCTGCTGCTCGGCCTGTGCGGAAAAGTATTCGCGCTTCACGTCCGCAACGAGGCCGAGCACCTGCGCCGCCACGCGCAATTGCGCCGCCTCGAGCGCTTCTTCCGAGACGCGCTTCTTGAGCGGAATCATGACGATCTGCACGAATTCCTGCGCGACGAGCCACGCGTAGCGATTGAGCGTGTCGGCCGTGAATGGAAACTGGACCTCGAATTCGATCGAGGGATTCGGAACCGTGACCGCCTCGAGCACGTCGGCGCTCGCGACACCGATCTCCTCGAACGTGGCCTGCAGTTTGCGGTTGTTGAGAAGTGCGATCTGGACCGCGCTGGATACGGTGAGCGGCTTTCGCAGCAGACGCCTGACGACTATCGCGGCTTCGGCACGCGCGGCTTCGTCCTTTTGCCACAGAACGTCGGCTCCGGTCCGGGCGCGCACCTCGGTTTCGGTGCGCCCGGCATCGTTCTTCGGCCTGGCCTGAAGCGGCAATGCGATCGTGGTGAGCAATGCGAGGGCCGTCAGTCTCATGGGCGTCAGTGGTTCATCCCCGGCATTCCTGGCATGTCCGACATATTGTCGGAGCCGGAGTCAGGGGGCGTCGATGATGGCCCGGTTGAAAGAAGCTCGTCCGTGGTGCACGTGGCCTCATCGGCGGAAAGCGAGTCGCGAGGCCGCACGGGGGCGGGGGCCGCATCCGGGCTTGCCGGATGAGTAGGTGGGAGCTTCGGAAGCGAGGTCACAGCACACGCGCTCAGTGCGAGTGCAACACCGAGAAGGAAGAGGCGCTTTATCATGAATGGTCGTGAAGTGGCTCGGTCCGTTGAGGGGCAGTGGCGGAGCGAAACTCGGTGTGTCTCACCAATCCGCCCGGCTGCGCAATATACCCGGAAACTCCCGTGCAGATCACGGCGGCAATGGCGGTCGCGGCTGCCAGGGGAATACCGGCCCTCGGCCATCTTTTCGGAAAAGCGATGGCGAGACCGGCCCATGGCGTAAAACGTCCAGACGGTTTTGTCCGCCCGATCCATGTGCTCATCCAGCCAGTCGGAGCCATCGTAGTCGGAGATCTTGCGGATCGATTTATACGCGTCTGATCCGGTTTCGTAGACAGGCCACGCCGAGATTCCGGCAACGAGCACGATCACAAGGCCGGGCAACAGCGCCGCGCGTGAGCGCAGCGCCAAGCCGACGAGCAATGCCAAAACCCCCATCGCCGTGCCGATGATGGGCAGGTGATTGATGAGGATGTGGAGATAGCCCGGATGCTGGAGTTCCGAGAACATAGAGTCAGCGGCGGCGCGCCACTCAGACGCACCGCCGCACGTGGAATTACATGTTGCTCATCGAGTGGCCCGATGATTTCGATCCTGCAGCAGCCTCGTTGAACTTCTTCATGGCTGCGGCGGGGTCCTTGTCGAACTGCTTCTTGCAGTCCTTGCAGCACAGCTTGATCTCCTGGCCTTCGTAGGTGAAGACGACGGGCTTGCCCATCTCTCCGAGCTTTTCGCCAGAAATGAAGCACGTCGTGAGCGGGTAAGGCTTCGGCGTGGGATCGGCGGCTTTGACGGTGAGCGGAGCAGCGATCATCGCGATGGCTGCGAGCAGGCAGGTGATTTTCATGGTGGTGTATATATGTGGTGTTGAGGCGAGAGCATTAGCAGTGCGAGCAGCCACCGACGCGGATGGTCGAGCCGGGAGCGGCTTGCACCGTTGTGGAATAGTGGCCAACGCGGCTGCGGACGATCGGGCGGCGGTTCGAGTAGGTCACCCGCGTTGTCTTGCACGAGACCATTTTGCCTTCCGGGGAATAGACGCAGACGCGAATCGTTCCGCCGCTACATCCAAGACCGAGAGTGCGAGCCACCGCCCCCCCCCACACGAATCCCCTTTTCCGCGGAGGAAACGTGAGCGGTGACATTTCGGCTGCCGGTGGCAACCGCGACAGGAGTTCCAGCGAACGCCGCGGAGGAGCCGAGCATCAAGGCTGCGGCGGCAAGGGGTGTTACAACTTTCATACCGTTGCAAACGAGGCCCCGATGAAAATCCCTCACGATTTTTTGAGAAATTTTTTCTGATATGGACGGCGTGGCTCTGGCCGGCGTCCATAACCGGAACGCGGCCCAGAGCTGTCGTCGCGCCCGGGACGGAATGGCTAATTTGGGATAAAGAGCATCGAGAGGCGTCGAGCCTCCGAGATGTCAGTGCCCTTTGGCGATCATCCACACCGCCATTGCCATCATCATGAGATTCTCGGTCAGGGAAATAAACCCAAGCGGCACGGCGCTGCCGCCCCCGACACAGGCGCATTTCAGGTCGCGCTTTTCGATGTATACGGCCTGGATAATCGAAATCGCGCCAACGCTGCTGACGAAAAGGGCGACGGGCGCGGCGACCCACGTCGCCCATCCTGCAATCATCAGGATACCAGCGCCCGCTTCGACAAAAGGATACACATACGAGTAAGGCACATATCTCCGGGCGATCAGGTCGTATTGAACGAAGCTCGTGGCAAAGGAGAGCAGGTCCTGGAGTTTGAGAATCCCCAAAACGCACATGCTGAAAGCCACGAAAAGCTCAAGGATCCGAACCGGGACGAGCGAACCGTATGAGCCCCAAGTCACGGCTGCCGCCATTAGCAGCGTGACGGAGAAAACCGCAATTACCGGCTGATAGGTTTTTCCCTCTCTTGGATCGGGGCCCTTTCCAAGATACTCGCGAAGCGCGTCGTAGCCGCCGAGATGTTTGCCCTCCAGAAAGATTTGTGGGGTTTCGTCGTAGCCGTGCTTCTTCTTGTATTCCTCGTTTTCCTCTTTCGTCCGCAGATGGTGATCTTCGACCTCGTAGCCGCTGCGCCTCAAAAGATCGAGGGACTTGATTCCCCAGGGACAAAGGTGATTCGACGTCACCATCCGATAAACTGTCGCGTGTTTTTTCATAGTCGTTTCCCTCCTCATTGCCCTCTCGCGGGCTTTCTTAAAAAATTGCTTCGTGATTGTTGATCTAAGTGATCGCTTGTGAATTGCCGGGTGACTGCGCCATCCCGATGCAATGGACGGCGCTTTCCTACTGATCGTTCTCCAGCGCAGTGATGATGGGGCAATCGACGACCGAGCCCCGGCCATCGCACGCGGAGGAAACCGATGCGAGCGTGTCCCGCATGCGCATCAGGTCGCGAATCTTGCCTTCGATTACCGTGAGTTTGTCCACGGCGAGACGTTTCACCCGAGAGCGATTGCGCGCGGGAGCCGCCCGCAATGAGAGAAGTTCGGCGATTTCTTTGAGCGAGAATCCCAGCTCTTGCGCGCGCTTGATGAATCGGAGTCTGACCACGTCCGCACTGGGATATTGACGATAGCCCGCCGCCGTGCGCCTTGGCTTTTTCAGGAGTCCGCTGCGTTCGTAAAATCGCACCGTTTCAAGATTGACGCCCGCTTCTGCAGCGAGGGCGCCTGTGGTCAAAAAATCGGTTTCCATGCTTCGAGCCTAAACCCTGTAGTTATGTCCGGGGTCAAGGCGTGATTTCCATTTTGAATGAACGGAATATCGCGAGGGATGCCTCGCAGGTTCGGTCAACTGACCTTCAGAACCTTTTCCAACCGCCGCCTCGCCCGATAAACGCGGGCCTCCACAGCCTTCGGAGATATTCCCAAGCGTTCGCCAGCCTCGATTTGCGAAAGCCCATCCAACGCGGTGAGAATCAGTGGAACCTTCAGGTCATGGGGAAGCGCGTCGATGGCCTTTCGGACATCGTCGAGCGTCTCGTGAGTGACGGCGGTCTGATCCGGAGCCGCTTGGTTCGATGGCAGCTCCAGAGGTTTCTCGCCTTCGTAGATCGAGCGGGTTTGTCCCGCTTCCTTGTGTGACTTGCTGCGGGCATGGTCCCGGCACAGATTCGCCGCGATCGTATAGAGCCAGGTCACAAATTTCGCGTTGGGCTTGAACGAACGAATGTTCAAATACACGCGAACGAAGGCTTCCTGCGTGAGATCCTCGGCATTGAGCACATAGCGGTAAATGAACGAGAAGAGTGGTCTCTTGTGCCGCCCCATCAACTCGTCGAGCGCGGCGTCATCGCCATTCTGCAGCGCCTCTACGAGAGAAAGGTCTGCGTCCGACACCGCGATCAATGACTGTCGTCCGAATTCGAGCGAAGAGCGGCCGCCGTGAGCTGAAGCAATTTTTCAAACTGCGTCGGCGTGAGGACCGCCTTCATAGCAAACACATGCGCGATGGTTTCCATCTGCAGTTGTCCCTGGGCGGCGTGAATCTTTTCGATGGCGGCATTGACGCGCGCCGAGTCTTGTTGATCCGTGAGGATGACGTCCGCCAGCTCTCCGTTGGCCTCGCGGATTCTCTGACTCAGGACGGCCTTGCGTTGCTCGAATGCGTTTTCGATGGGCTCTAGCGTCCGCTCCTGCTCGTTCGTGGCCCCGAGTTCCTTGTGGATCCACTCATGAGTTCCCGATGCACGCTGGGGATGAAAAAGCATCCGGGTGAGCATGCAGCTCGCGCTCGCAACCAGAGCGACGACCAGGAGCAGTCCAATAAATTGAAAGGTCTTCTTCACTTGGATTGTCCGATCAAGGTCGACGGAAGCGACGGCGCGTTGGCGGCGAAGATCGACATTTCGGAGGCGCTCCTCGAAGAAGCTCCAGCACTTTCAAGGGAACCTACGCTGATCGCAATCGCGACCGTGACCATTGCCGCCGAAAATGCCCCGGCTGGACGAAACAAGATCGCCAACAGGCCATCCAAGATCGACGTCTTGCTCGCAGTCGCGCGCCGCTCTCGAATCGCCCGCCAAACGTTCGTTTCAAAATTCGCAGGGAGAGCCGGAGCCTGGCTTTCGCGTCCAAGCTTTTCCAAGGCTTCATCGAGACTTCTGTTCCTCATGATCTTCTTCAACGAAGCATTTTTCGCGATCCCTCAAAATCTTTTACCGGTGCTCAAGCGAGCCTGCCGGGCAGATTTTTGATCGAAATCAAATAATCATGTGCGATTCGACGAAATCATGAGGGGTGAAGAGCGTGCCGTCTTTTAACCGGATGAAACCACAAGACGTGGCCCAAACATCAACCGAAAGACACACCATGAAACCCTGAATCGAACACTCAGGCGGTGGGATAAATGGCGGAAGGGGTGGGATTCGAACCCACGGTGAGTTTAACCCCACGCACGATTTCGAGTCGTGTGCCTTAAACCGGACTCAGCCACCCTCCCTTCTGAATTTTAACGATTTCCAATTCCGGATTTTACCCTGCATTGACTTTCTATACGGTCGTTATCTCCGGTTGTTGCCAGGGGCGTTGCAGCCGCCCGAAAACAAGCCGAAGAAAAACCCCGCCTGAGAGTCAACCCAAGTCCAGTTTCTCTATCGAGATCAGAACCCGGGAAACTACGTGCGCACCCATGCGGGGAGCAAGGAAAATTGGACAAGTCTCCGCACAAAACTTCTCTCCGTTGCCAAAAATCGCATGAAGGACCCCGTGGACGCCGCCGAAGGAAACGCCGCGCAATGAGCGAGTAGCGAGGGTCACGGCGTTTTCAGGGAGCCGGGTTTCCCAAATGCCGATTCGAGGCGGGTGAATTCCTCGGGGCTGAGCGGAAGAATCGAGCCGTGACGGAAGAGGAAGAGAAAGCGGAAATCCGGCGCGGGTGTGAATTGTCCGGCGGCGAGATCCTCGGTGACGAAGGGATGATAACCGGCGTTCTTGCTGTATCGATCGAGCACGAGGCACCAGACGGCGGGCTTGCCGTCGGTCACGGGCTTGAGCTGATAACATTCCGGGCCCTCGTAGCCCGCAGTTGCGCGAGCGAGAACCCCGGCACGCCGGCCCACAGTCCGGTCAACTTGTCGCTGACCTCCATCTGCAGCGAAAATCGCTAACGAGGTGAAAAGGAAAGCGAGAACCGGGAGGATTCCCTTCAGGAAAAATCGAAATAAGGGGGAAGATGTCGGGAGGCCATGAGAGCCGGAATTGGAAATCACCCGCCCATCTCGCGGCAGGTTTCGAATCGGACAGCCAGTCTCGCGGGACGCGCTATTTCCGGAGGATTCGCAGCTTCTTTGGCGCACCGCGAACACCGTCAGCACCGACGCCGCGCACCGTCACGATATTTTTCCCCATCTCGAGACCCTTCACGCGAAGTTTCCAAGTCGAGCCTGCGGAACTGAGGCGAAACTTTCCCTTTTTGCCGAGACGCCATTCAATTTTCGCCACGCTGGATGATGCCGTGCCCTTGAGCGTGAGAATCGATTTCCCCGTGCTCAACCTGGCGGCTCCCTTGATGGCAATCGACGGAAGGATTGGCACGGAGGTTTCCGGCAGGATCATGATCTCGCTGAAAACGAGGTTGTCCGTATTGAGGCCATTTGCCAGCAACGGAAGGTTCGTGAAGGCGTTCCCCAGCGCGCCGCTCGCATTGTAAACTCCCACCCCATCATTCGCCTCGTCGACGAAGGCCGTATTGAACAGAGCGAGCACATCGAAACCGGCAATCACCCGGCCAAAAACCGTGAAGCCGCCGTTCTGACTGTCGAGACTCGCGGAGTTATCCGCGAGATTGAGGAACCATTCCGAGGTGGCAGAGTCAGGCCCGCCCCCGGGAACGGGATTCCCGTCACCGTCCTCGGCGGGCAATTTTGCCATCGCAATGGTTCCGTAGGTGTTGCTGTAGGTCTTTCCCACGGAAAACTCGTTCACGATGGGGGCATAGGCTTCGACGGCAGTGACAGCGTAAGTGCCGTCCGGATTCGCCGTCAGCCCGTAGCCGCCGCCTTGCAGGACAAATCCCGGGCTCAGGCGGTGGAGAAAGCATCCGCTGTAGCGGCCCGCTTTAAGGTAACGCAGGAAATTCGTGACGGTGACCGGCTTGTCCTGATCGTAGAGTTCGAAATCGATATTTCCGATTGTGGTCGCAATGCGCACCTTTGTGCCCCCTCTCGCCGGCAAGGTCATCAGGACAACGACGACCAGGATAGAGACGACGGAAAAAATCCGTTGGAGTGGGCAACGTTCCATGAAGACGACGGGAAGGAAATGAGGGGGCGAAAAAATTCGCCATCACGCGCTCATTGTCAATCCCTTGCGATTTCGAGTGGGCATCGCCCTTGCGTCAAGACGCCCGAGAATTCAAAGTGTCGCTTCTCCGTCCATGACGCCCATCGAGCACAACGACCCCGTCAATTCCCGCATCCTCGCCATTTCCGAGGACAAGATCCGTGGCTTTGTCCGCGAACCGTTCCACGAAATTTCCCGGCTCTCCGGTGTCGAACTCCCCGTCGTGCTCGAGCGCATCCGCGCGATGCTGGCCGCCGGCACGATCCGCCGCGTGCGGCAGACGCTCGTCGCCACGAATCTCGCCGAGGGCGCCCTCGTTGCCTGGAAGGTGCCGGCCGATCGTCTCGACGATGCGTTCGACTTCATGTCGAAGGAAGATCCCTTCTCGGGCCACGTCGTCGTCCGCTCGACGGATGCCAAAATTCCCGGCCAGGCCTACAAACTCTGGACGACCGTGAAAGTTCCCGCCGGGGAATCACTCACCGAGCATTGCGACGACCTGCTCGCGCGCACCGGGGCGGAAGCCTACCGGCTGATGCCCGCGAATGGCATTTTCGCCCTCGGCGTCGGCCACGTGCGTCGGAAAACGATCGAGCCCGGCGACAAATCGGAAGCGCCCGCGCAGATGTTGAAGGTCGAAACCGTGCATCTCACGCCCGAGGAGTGGGACGTCCTCATCGAGCTCAAGCGGGAGTTCGCCATCGACGAAATTCAGGAACCCGTGTGGACCGGCCGCGCCGCCGCCGCCGGGGTCTCGCTGGAGCGATTCTACGAGATTGCGGAGTCGCTGAACGCCCGCAAGGTGATCGGCCGCTTTTCGACGTTCCTCGAACACGTCAAACCCTCGCAGGGCGGCGTGCGGGTCACGCGTTTCAATGGCCTGTTCCACTGGGCGGTGCCTGCGGGTCGCGAGGTCGAGGCCGGCTCCGAGATCGGCCGGCACGACATTCTCACGCATTGCTACTGGCGCGAAGGCGGGCCGGAATTCAACAACGTGAACATCATGGCCGTCGCCCACGGCACGGACCGGGATCGCCTGCTCGAGCACAAGGCGGCGATCGACCGTCATCTCGAAGCGGCGGGCATTCCGGTGACCTACACCAATGTCTTCTGGGGCGGGCGTAGCGAGATCAAGCCCTCCGAAATTTCGCCCCACGTCTATCGCGAGTGGCACCAGCGGGCGCAGGCGCCCCTGGCCGACGCCCCGGTCTAGGCAAAACAAAGGCCGCGCGGGACTCGCGCGGCCTTCGCAAAAATCTCGCCTCGCGGCTACGTGCCGGCGCCGACGTATTGGGCCTGGACGGAGTCGTATTTCGACACCGTGCCAGCCTTCGGCGTGCTCTTGAGATCATACACGTCGTTGCCGACGAGCTTCTCGGACTGCGTATCGTAGATCATCACGGCCGTCTTGCCCTTGTAGTCGGAGCCCTTCTCGGTCTCCACCGCGATGTAGCGGGGCTTTTTGGCCACGGGCTTTGGCTTGGTGGCGGAGGCCTGCGCGGCGCGGCGGGCCTCGGCCTCATCCTCCTGCTGCTGCTTTTCGAGCTTCGCCATGTAGAGACGCGCCCGGGCTTCGGCAATGCGGCGCTGCTCCTCGTCGGCCTGGTGCTTGGCAACGATGTAAGCCGTCGTCGCCGCGAGGGCCGCGGCGCCAAGGGTGATCGGGATGCCAATGCTCGGATCGACCCCCGCCGCAGCAAGCGGCACGCCGACAGCGACCCCGGTCAATGCGCCGAAAACTCCGGCGTTTTCCCCGGGAGTCAGATTGGAACATCCGGACGTTCCGATCGCCAGAACGGCGGCGATCCCTGCACTCTTCAAAAGGGTGGCATTCATGCGGTCGGGAGAGCGTGCTAGCCCCCCTGGAAACTGTCAAGAGCCCTTACGGTGTGGGGCTCGCCGTGGCTTCGGGAGAAACCTCGAAAGGCACGTCGTGTTCCTGGCACCACGCGATGGCTCGATCATTCCCGAGCCGCGCGGATTTGACATACCACTCGCGCGCCTGCCTGGGATCGTTCGAGATGCTCTCATCCTCGAGCGAGATCGCATAGAGGCGCATGCATTCGGCATCGCCCTTCTCCGCGCCCTCGCGCCAGATGCGCACAGCCTCCGCAGTGTTCCGCTCCACGCCGACGCCGCTGATGTAGAGGCGGCCGAGTTGGGCCTGGGCGTTCATGTTTCCCTTCGCCGCAGCGCTTTGATACAAAGCAAAGGCCTTCCCGGGGTCCGCCTTTTCCACGCCGCGCCCGCTTTCGTAGAGCCGACCCAGCAGGCCCATGGCGCGATCGTCGCCCATGTCGGAGGAGATCGTCAGCAGCTCCACGGCGCGCCTGTCGTCCTTCGGCAAGCCGCCGTAGCCGAGCGAATAGCACTCACCGAGATAGGTGATGCCGTTCGGGTCGTTGCGCTCGGCCGACGCCTTGAACCAGCCGACCGCGGCCTCCGGATTCGGCTTCGCAACGCCGCGACCGCTCGAAAGCATCATTCCCGCGAGAGCCATCGCGTCCGAGCGCCCGCCCTTCGCCGCTTCCTGAAACCACTGAAGGCTCGCCACCGGATCACTCTTCAACAGGGAATGCCCCAGCACGACGCAGGCATTCACGCTTCCCCGCCAGCCGGCGGCCTCGAGTCCCGGCCGCAAAGCCGGCAACTGCGCCGCGTCGACGCCCTTCGGATGCTCCGTCTCGATTTTCTGGGCGATGCGCTTCACCGCCTCGAACAAGGCGCCGTCTTCCGGGTGCGCGGCGGACAACTGCGCGTAGGCCAGCAGCGCCGGTCCATCGTTCCCCGCAGCCTCGAGACTCGCCGCCTGGACCTCGGCCGCGGCATACGCCTCGCGCTCGGGAGCCGCGCCCGGCGTGGCGGTCGGGGTCTGGTTGGGCTCGGAAGTCACCAGCGGTGTTGCGGTCGGCGAGGCTCCGGGCGTTGGCGTCGCGGAAGGTCCGGCCATTGGCTCGGCGGGCCGGGAATTCGGCCAGAGAAAATAAATCCCCGCGGCCAGCAGCAGCGCACAGATTCCGAGCACCGTTGCAAGGATCCACGCAGACGAAGCCGGAGCGGGCTTCTCCGGAAGCGGCAGCGGAGGCGGCATCGCCTCGGGAACACGCGCCACCGGGGTTGCCGGCCGCGAAGTCCCCTCCCCGACGAGCGCCTCGACGAATTCCGCCGCCGTGGCAAAGCCGCCGTCGAGCGCCCGGCGCACCACGAGATTTCCATCCTGCGTGAGTTCGGACAGCGGCGTCCATTGGCCGGAACTCCGGGCATCGAACCGAGCGCCTCCCAGCAGTTCACAGGCAAGCCCCGCCACCGCGAAGGCCGCGTTTCCGGCGTCCTCGCCATCTCCGCGGCGCAGGGTCGCGGCGGACGAATGCACCACCGTCACGTCGGCAGGCACGTCCAGCAGATGCTCGATGCGCAGGGCATCGATCTTTACCGACAAATCCGGCCACTCGTTCAGCGGCAGCGAGAGGTCACCGGCGGGGGTCAGAACGATTTCGTGCGGGGCCAGCTCGGGCCGGGGCGCCGGCGCCGCGTCGAAAGCGTCGGCCGCCAGCGCGAGGGGGCGCAGCACCACGAGCGCCTCCTCGAGCTCGAGACTGCGCCGCGCCTTCATGACCCGAAGCAGGGAAATCCCTTCCACGCTCTCGATCGCAAAATACCAGCCCCGGCCCGATCCGCCCTGTGCGACCACATGCCGCACGGCATCTGCCTCGATCCGCTCGATGACGCCGAGCCGCTGCCGCACCTCGTCGCGCAGTCCGGGAATCATTGTTGCAGCCGGGTCGACCATCACGACCTCGACCAGTCTGTCGGGATTCTCCGCATCTCGAGCCCGGAACCGCAGGAACTCGCCGGCACTTCCCAGCGCCGCTTCCAGCGTGAAACGTCCCCCGACGACCTCGCCGATGTCCGGCCGCTCGGCGGGAACCCGGGTGACGGCCGTCTCCCCGAGGAAAGCGAGCTCTTCAAGGCAGGCCTCCGCGCGCTTCTTCAATTCCAGCGCCGTTTGCGGCCGATCCGCGGGATCCTTCGCCAGCATGGATTTGAGCAACTCCATCACGACTGCCGGCTGGCCTTCGAGCAGCTCCAGCGGCGGCTGCCGGTAAAGGTGCTGGCTCATCACCTGCGCCATGGAGCCGCTGAACGGCGTCTTGCCCGCAAGCATGTAAAAGAGCGTCACGCCGAGCGAGTAAATGTCCGACCGCGTATCGACCTCGCCTTCCTCGAGCTGCTCCGGGCTCGCGAAGTGCGGCGTTCCGAGGAACCCGCCCTGCGTGAGCGTGACGGTCGCGGAATTCGGGTCGCTTTCGATGCTCTTCGCGAGGCCGAAATCGATCACCTTCACGCTCACCTCGCCGTCGTCCGACTTCATGAGCATGATGTTCGATGGCTTGATGTCGCGATGGATGATGCCCTCCTTCTGCGCGGCCGCGAGAGCCGAGGCGACCTGGGCAACGATCTTCAACGCCATCACCGGCGACACCCCGATCTCCCGGCGGATGCACGCCTCGATCGTCTCGCCGTCCACATACTCCATTGCGTAGAAGACGCTGCCGTCCTGCTCGCCGAGGTAAAACACGGCCGCCACGTTGGGATGCCGGAGCGCCGCGGCCGACCGCGCCTCGCGCAGGAAGCGGTCCTTCGCCGTGTCGCTGGTCAGCACCGCGCCATTGATCACCTTCAACGCCACGTGCACGTGCAGGTTGCGATCGTAGGCCTTGTAGGTGATGCCCATCGCCCCCCGTCCGAGTTCCACCGGGTGCCCGTCGACGAGCGCCACCGAGAAATGCTGGAAATTCAACGCGTCGCCCGCGCCGTCCGCTGCTGGATTGTTGTCTCCCGGTAGTGATGTCGACACTGTTGGCGAGCTTGCCGCGTCGCTTGCACCTTGGCAAATCGTTACTGTGCCCAATCGCCAGCCGGCAGGCTCTCTTCACGCCGAAGATCGATCAGGCACTTTACCCTTGCATCCGCGTCGATCTCGGGCATTATCCCTAATCCCACTTTCCATGAGAGCTGACATTCATCCCAACTACGTCGACACCGTCATCACCTGCGCGTGCGGTGCCGCGTATCGCACGCGTTCGACGCGCGACAATCTCAAGATCGGCATTTGCGCCGCCTGCCACCCGTTCTTCACCGGTGAGCAGAAGTTCGTCGACACGGCTGGCCGCGTCGAAAAATTTGCCCGCCGCTACGGCAGCGTCAAGGCCACCCGCGCCGCGAAGAAGTCCGCCTAGATTCCTTTCCCCACCCAAGAAACGGTGACGCCCGGCCTCATGCCAGCGTCACCGTTTCTGTTTTCAGAAAAGGTCATCCAAGCCATGGATTTCTCCGCCCTCGTTGCCCGCAAACGCGACCGCTTCGCCGAACTGGACGCCGCCGTCTCCTCGTCCGATCTCTTCGACGACCCGAAACGCGCCCAGGAAGTCCTTCGCGAGCACTCCCGCCTGCGCGTCCTGCTTGAGAAGTGGGAGCTTTTCGAGAAATCCCAGCGCGAGATCGTCGAGAACGAGGAGCTCGCCTCCGGGGATGACGAGGAGATGGCCGAACTCGCCCAGGCGGAGCTGAAATCCCTCCAGGCGCTCATTCCGAAACTCGAGCTCGAGCTTCGCGTCGCCCTGCTCCCGCCCGAGCCCGACGAGGACAAGGACGCCATCGTGGAAATTCGCGCCGGAACGGGCGGCACCGAGGCCGCCCTTTTTGCCGCGGATCTCTACCGCATGTATTGCCGCTTCGCCGAAGTGAACGGCCTCAAGGTCGAGATGATGGAGAACAGCCCGTCCGACCTCGGCGGCCTCAAGGAAGTCATCTTTCGTCTCAGCGGCGAATCCGTCTTTCGCAAGATGCGCTACGAAAGCGGCGTCCATCGCGTGCAACGCGTGCCCGCCACCGAGGCGCAGGGCCGCATCCACACCTCCGCCGCCACGGTTGCCGTGCTTCCCGAGGCCGAGGAAGTCGATCTCGTGATCCCGCCGCAGGATCTTCGCATCGAAGTCTGCCGCGCCGGCGGTCCCGGCGGGCAGGGCGTCAACACGACGGACTCCGCCGTGCAGGTCATGCACATCCCGACCGGCCGCATCGTGCGCTGCCAGGACGGCCGCAGCCAGCAGAAGAACAAGGAGGCCGCGCTCAAGATCATGCGTTCGCGCCTGCTCGAGGACAAACGCCGCGAGGAAGAGGAGAAATACTCCGCCCATCGCAAGAGCCTCATCGGCGGAGGCGGTCGCGAGGAAAAGATCCGCACCTACAATTTTCCGCAGAATCGCGTCACCGATCACCGCATCGGCCTCACGCTCTACAATCTCGACCAGTTCATCGAGGGTGAAATCGGCGAGATGATCGACGCGCTCTACGCCTCCGACGTCGAGACGCGACTGGAAGAAGCGACGCTCGTCGCGTAACGATCACGCGCTCGCTCGCGAGATCCTCACAATCCCCCGCCCGCCGCGCGGATTCATGTCGGTCCGCATGATGAGGACGACACCGTTCGACGATTTCTCCGAGTTTTCCATTTGGTCCGCCCGCGCTTCTGTCGCTACGCTCCGGCGCATCTTGAGACCGCCCTTCCCTTCTGCATGACCGTTCTCGAAGTCATCCAATCCGCCACCGGTTACCTCGAGAAAAACGGCGTGGCCGATGCCCGATTGAACGCTGAATACCTGCTCGCTCACGCCCTTGGAAAACGCAAACGCCTCGACCTCTACCTGGAGTTCGATCGTCCCCTCTCCGACGCCGAGCGCGCTCCGCTTCGCGACCTCGTGCGCCAGCGCGGCCAGGGCATCCCGCTGCAGCATCTGCTCGGCACCGCCGAGTTTTTTGGGCGCACGTTTCTCTGCGATGGCCGCGGCCTCATCCCCCGCCCCGAGACCGAGCAGCTCGTCGAGCTGGTCCAATCCCAAATCCCGAATCCCAATTCCCGGATTCTCGATGTGGGCACCGGCAGCGGAGTGATTGCGATTACCCTCGCGCTGGAATTTCCCGAGGCCGAGGTGCACGCCGTGGACGTCTCTCCCGACGCGCTTGCGCTCGCGCAGGAGAACGCCGCCCAACTCGGCGCGGCCGAACGCATCACCTTTCATCAGGCCGATCTCCTGCCGCCGGACGCCGCTTCGTTCGACATCATCGTTGCGAACCTGCCCTACATCGCGACTGACGAGATTCCCCGACTCTCCCGCGAAGTGCAGCGCGATCCGCTTCTCGCGCTCGATGGCGGCGCCGACGGTCTCGACCTCGTGCGACGTCTGGTGAGCCATGCGGCCGAATTCCTCTCCCCGACCGGCCGCATCTTTCTGGAGGTCGGCCACGATCAGGCGCAGGCCACGGCGGACCTTTGCGCCGCCGCCGGTCTGGCGCACGCCGCCACGCATCGCGACCTGCAGGGCGTGCTCCGCTTCGCCACCGCGCAACGTCCCGCCTGACGTCGGAAATCAACCGCCGCGCAGGAACGCGATGTGCCGCACGAATTCGCGCACGCGGCGCAGATCGATCGGCGCATCCCAGCGGCCGCCGCGCTTGAAATAAGAGCCCACGATCAGCGCATTCGCGTGCGGAAACAGCGCGGCGGCGCCTTCCGTCGTCGCGCCGGACCCCACGAGCACCGGCAATTCGGTCGCGCCCGCCACCGAGGCGAGCTCGTCGATGCTCACCGGGTCGCCCGTAGCGGCGCCGGTCACGATCACGCCGTCGCTGCAGAAAAATTCCGCGGCGTGCGCGGTCTCCGCAATGCTCACGTCAGCCGTGATGGCGTGCGAGCTGTGCTTCTTCTTGATATCGGTAAAGAGCTTGATGTGCTCCGCGCCCCACGCCTTCCGGGCGCGAAGGAGCGACGCGGCACAGCCCTCGATCACCCCTTCGTCCGCAACGTGCGCAAACACGAAGCCCTCGGCACGGATGAAATCCAGCTCAGCCCCGAGCGCAACGGCAAGCGCCGCCTCGTTGGCCGCAGCGAGCACCTGCACCCCGCAGGGCAGCGAGACTTCGCGCTTCACCGCGCAGGCCGCCGCCGTCATCGCCGCGACGATCTCCGGCCCCACCCCACCCCGGCAATAGGGACGGTCGTGCATGTTCTCGATGAGCAGCGCGTCCACGCCCGCGCCCGCCAGATCGGCCGCCTCGCGGCGCGCCACGGCAACGATATCCGGTAGCGACAGGCGATGATGCGGCGTTCCCGGGAGACCGGGCAGATGGACCATACCGATCACGGCGCAGCGTTTGCCAAAGAGGGAGCGATTCATCGTGGCGCGAAGACTTGTCATTTTCTTCAACGGCGGCGAGGGGGAAATCGCCCTCACTGCACGGCGAGTCAGTCCGGCCCGCACCCGGCGTGCCAAACCTCATCGATTTCATTTCCTGAGTCGACGAACGGACGATTCCGCGTTATTCCGCACGATCAGGCCGCTCCCGCGCGCCGATCTCTGATTTTTCAACATGGATAAAATACTCGTTCACGGCGGCGCATCCCTGAGTGGCAACGTTCGCATCAGCGGTTCTAAAAATTCCGCCCTGCCCATTCTCGCCGCCACCCTCCTTACCAAGGAGCCGTGCATCATCCACCGCGTGCCGGACCTGAGCGATATCCACTACATGCTCACCATCCTGAGCGAACTCGGCGCCGAGGTGGAACGCGCCAGCGGCACCGTCCAGATCAAGGCCGAGAACGTCATCACGGACGCCCCCTACGACATCGTCCGCAAGATGCGCGCCTCGGTCTGCGTGCTGGGCCCGCTCCTCGGTCGCGAGAAGGAAGCCACCGTTTCCCTGCCGGGCGGCTGCGTCATCGGCGATCGCCCGATCGACCTGCATTTGAAAGGCTTCGAGGCCCTCGGTGCGGCTGTCCGCGTGCAGGCCGGCAACGTCAAGGTCCTCGCCCCCGAACTCCACGGCACCACGATCAACATGCGCGGCAAATTCGGCTCCACCGTGCTCGGCACCGATAACATCATGATGGCCGCCGTGCTCGCCGAGGGCACCACCGTCATCGACGGCGCCGCGGAGGAACCCGAAGTCGTCGACCTCGCGAATTTCCTGACCGCAATGGGCGCAAAGATCGAAGGCGCCGGCACCCGCCGCATCATCATCGAGGGCGTGAAGGAGCTCCACGGAGCCGAACACACCGTCATTCCCGATCGCATCGAGGCTGGCACGTTCCTGGTCGCCGCCGCCATTGCCGGCGAAGAGGTGACCCTTCAAAAAGTCGTGCCCGACCACCTCGTTTCCGTCACGGATCCGCTTCAAAAGGCCGGTTACAGCGTCACGACGAATGGCGACAGGATGACCGTTCGCAGAAACGGCGGCAAACTCCCGCTCGAGCTCGAGACGCAGCCCTATCCCGGCTTCCCGACCGACATGCAGGCGCAAATGTGCGCCCTGCTCGCCACGAGCGAGGGCATCAGCGTCATCACGGAGCATGTCTTTCCCCAGCGCTTCATGCACCTCGCGGAACTCAAGCGCATGGGCGCCGACATCGAGCTGCAAGGCGCCACCGCCGTCATCAAAGGGGTCGCCCAACTCAGCGGCGCCCCCGTAATGGCTAGCGATCTCCGCGCAAGCGCCGCCCTCGTCCTCGCCGGCCTCCAGGCCGAAGGCACCACCGAGATCAATCGCGTCTATCACATCGACCGCGGTTACGAGGGCATCGACGACAAATTGAACCAGCTCGGCGCGAACATCGAGCGCGTCAAAGGCTCCCGCTAGCCCCCGACTCGGGCGGTCCCTCGATTTTTCCCGCAGCCTTTTCGGCTCCGCCTACCGCGCGGCGACGCACCGTCCGGGGCACCCGCGTAATCGCGGGATCAATTTCCTTTCGCACGCTCGCCTGAGTCCGCGTTTCGCATAGCGCGCTGCGGGAGCCCTTAGAGGGCTGGGTCGCACGACGGCGCCGAAGCTGCGATCGTCACGGCAAATCCGTTCGCATATATCGCCTTGTTCGCATCAATGCGAACAAGGCGATATATCATTTACTCTGAATTCAGGAAGTATCCGGAAAATCTCGCCACCCAAGGCTCCATATGCCAGCGGCGCTTTATCTGCATCATTGCGATGTATGCAGCTCTGCGTATTCTGCGGGTATTTCTTCGAAATGACCCGATGAGCATCGAATCCCCCTCCCTCGGCGAACGCATCAAGACGCTCCGTCTCGAGCGCGGCCTCTCCATGCGCGCCCTCGCCCAGGGAGCCGGCCTGAAGTCGGTCGCCTTCGTGGCCGATCTGGAACGCGGATTTCGTCATCCCTCGGCCGAGGTGCTCGCGGCGCTTGCAAGAACCCTCAATCAGCCGCTGGAATCGCTGCGCCGCTACGACCTTCGCCCACCCGTCCACGAACTCCGCGCCCTCACGATCAAGGACCCCAACTGGGCGCTGGCTCTGCGCAAGCTGGTCGATCTCACCCAGTCACGGGGCCTCACTCCCGACGATCTCATTCGCCTGCTCGACAAACCGCTGGCGCGAGTGGCCGGCTCTGCCAGATCCTCGACCTCCCGCGCTCCGGCCGTGGCCGACACACCCCCACTTTTCGAAAATTAGGATGTTCGCGTTGGTCCCGAGAATCGTTTCACCGATCGCATTCCAGGCGACTCGATCGAGCCGGCAACGTCTCGCCACCCTCCTCGTCCTCCTGAGCGGCCTCCTGCTCATCGATATCGCCCGGGCTGACGACTATCCCGGAGCACCCGCCTCCGTGACCGCAGCCTATCTCGAGGCAGACGGCGCCGGACAGGCCCTGGCAAGCCGGACCGCACCCGAGCTGCTCCAATTCACCATGTGGCGGCAACTCGACAAGTTCGACAGCTTTGCGGTCGTCGAATCCTACGACATTGGCGAGGTCGGGTGGACGGGCAACAAAGCCGACGTCCAAATCACCTACCACGTGCTCGGATTCGTCACTGGAGCGACCTTCACCGCCAAACCCGCCCTGAAGGAGGTCTTTTTCTCGCTCGAGAAAAGCAAGGGCCGCTGGCGGATCGTCAGTCCGCGACTCCCGCCACACCTCTTCGTTCCCGCAGCAATTGCCGCATTGGAAAAGGCCCCCGCCTCCGACACTCCGGAAGGCCAGGCGAGCCTCGGGAAGCTCCGCGCGCTTCCCTGAATCGAGCGCCCGGCCGGCCAGACCAGGCCGTTTTCGGCCCCTGCGCGACTCCGCGAAATTCTTCGCCCAGGCCGGTTTGCCGTCCCTGATATCGGCCGCCTCCCGGTCGCGACGTCAAGCATTTCGACGAAACCCGGTCCCGGCCGACGCCCGACTTCACGCCCACCGCGACGTCGTAGCAGCAGGTATCGCCCGCGTGAATCTCGCCGAGGTCGTGCACGGCAACGAGCCGGAGGACGTAATCCAGCAGGAAGTCGATGCGGGCGGAGAGGTCCGGATTCACGAACCAAAGTCCAGGCCGCCACCGCGCGGCGGCGGAAGCGAAGCGTTCACGGCACGGCGGGCGTCACGACGCGATAGAAACGGCGGGCGTCTCCAGGCGAAGGATCGGTGAAATCGGCCGTTCCGGTGACCGACGCAACGGCGTCGTGCAGTTTGCTCCAGATCGCCATGTCGGTGGAATATTGGACGGTGTAGCTCCGGCCTGCGACGACGGGATACGTGCCGCTCACGGAACCGTCGGCATTGATCTTCGTGGGCCCGATCTCGAACCGGCTCGTCGCGTCGCGCGGAAGCGTGCCGGCGACAAATTCCGTCTTGTTCGTCTTCTGGTCGCCATCGGGATCGCCGGCAGCGCCGTCGTCTCCGGAATTCACGCGGGGATCGAGGTTGTTCTCCTGTTCCCAACCGAGCGGCAGGCTGTCGCCGTCCTCATCCGACGCGGCATCCGGCTCGATCCCGGCAAAAAAATCGTGCCAGCGCTGGAGCAGCGGCTGGAAGGCAGCCACGTCGAGATCGATCGCGTAGATCTCCGCATACGTCGCGCCGAACGTGTTGTAGCCCGTCTCGATGCCATCGGCGGGCGTGCCGTTCAGCGTATTGGTCGCCATGTTGTTGCTCGTGCCGGATCGGAAGGGCTGAATCCACGGGCCGAGCGCCTGGAAGCCATTGAACTCCGCGTCACGCGACAGGAACATGGGCGCGGCAAAAGAGGTGTTGGGAAAGCCCGTGGGCGGGTCCTGGCCGGGCGCCTGCCGATTCGCGGAAAGGTTATCCATGAAAAATCCGATGTGCGGCCGGACGAGGCCATTGAATTCGGCGAGCAATTGCTGGCGCATCCATTCCCAGGCGGACAAGCCGCCGTAGGCCGCATTCTCGCCGTCGAGGACGGGCCAGAATCCCATCTGCACGTAGGTGCGCGGAAACTCCGCCGAAAGCGTGCGCAACTCATCCTGCACCGCGCCAAGGAGCTTCGCGCGCGTGTAGCCCGGCAGGCCATCGAGAGTCTGGGGCAACGGATCGCGCAGGCCGCCGTTACCGCCGGGCAGGAAGGGATTGAGGGCGGAAAGACGCGGGTGATCGCGCAACGCCACGCCATCGAACAACGTGGAGGCCAGGGCGTGCAGGAAGGCGGCGCGACGCTGGCGCAGATAGGGATCCCACGGCACCGCGCGCGTGACGGGCGAGCCGCCGGAGGAATCCACCCACGTGGTGACGTCCGGCGTCGTGGCGATATCGGCCGGCTCGTCGGGCGAGAGAATGAGCGAGAGTTTTTGTCCGATCGGCAGCTTGTTCAGCGCGTTCTGGATGATGAAAAAGTCGTAAACGCCGGGGCTGATTTCCACCGTGTCCCACGCGACATGCAGCACGTAGCCGTCGACAAACGGATAATCGCGAATATTGCCGTCGCGCAAACTCGAGCCGTTGTAGGTGCCGCCCAGCGCGCTATCGAGCGAGTAGATCCCTTTCGGTCGCAGGAACCGGGAGGCCGGTGCGGAGGGATCGGTGACGACAAAAAGGAAGCGTTCCATCGCGCTCATCCCGCCATCATCGGTGACCGTGAGAGTCACCGTGGCTGCGCCGGTCTGACCGGCCATCGGCGTAAAGGCCAGCGTGCGAGACCCGTCGGCCCCGCCGAGCGCGAGTCCCGAATTCGGAAGCAGGGCCTGATTCGAGGACCGCGCCGTCACCCATAACCGCGCCGCCGGCGTCTCGCCGTCGCTCACGGTGAAGTTCAGCAACGGCGGCACGGAACTGAGCGTAACAATCTGATTCGCTGGCCCGGCGATCGAGGGCGGGGTTTGGGCGGGCGTGACGGTGACAAGAAACGCCGTCTTTGCCACGAGGCCGCCTCCATCCGTCGTCGAGAGAGTGATCGTGGCCGTGCCGGTCTGTCCGGCCGCCGGGGTCAACGTGACTGTGCGACTGCTGGCCGTGCCGCCGACCTGGATCGTGGGCGTGAGCGTCGGGTTCGACGAGAGGGCGGTCACGGTCAGGCTCCCGTTGTTTGTCACCGCATCCGCCACAACGAAATTCAGCGGGCCGACCTTTTGACCCGCCGCGACGACCTGGCTCGCCACGCCACCAATGATCGGAGGCGCATTGCCGCTTACGCTCGCGCCGTTGTTGATCGTCACGGCGAACGAGAAACTGCCCGAGAGCGAGCCGTCGCTGGCCGTGAGCGTCACGACGGCGGTGCCGAACTCGTTCGTCGCCGGAGCGAGCGTGATCGTGCGGGTCGTGCCGCTGCCGCCGAGCACGATCCCCGCCGACGGCAGCAAGGTCGGATTCGAGGACGCCGCGGAAATGGTGAGCGCATCGGAATCGGTCTCCGCATCCGCCAGGAAGAAACTCAGCGGCCCGATTGCCGCTCCGGAACTTTGCGTCTGGTTGGAAACGCCTGCCACGAACGGCGGCGTATTCATCGCACGAACCCCGGACGCCGACATCAGCGCCAGAGCGAAGAGGGAAAACACCCGGTTCATGAACGCGCTCACCCTAACAATGGCTCCCTCCGCGAAAAGTTTGTTTTTGCGAACTCGACGAGCTCCGACAGGGCGACGGGCTCGAGAACGTGACGCTCGTTCCCTCGTTGCAATCACCTTGCCCCGCCAGGCTTAAGGCATCCCGCTCGCCCCACCGCAATTCGCCGCGCATGAATCGCAACCCGCCGCCATTTTCCTTGCCGCGTCGGCACGATTCACGCTTTCTTTTTTCCCAACATGTCTGACGCATTTTCGACGGTTCGCACGTTTACTACGGGGGATGGCAAAGAGGGCAAATACTTCTCGCTGCCGGCATTGGAGGAAGCGGGCGTCGGGCCGATCTCGCGGCTGCCCATCTCGATTCGGATCGTTCTCGAGAGCGTGCTGCGCAACTGCGATGGCAAAAAGGTCACGCCGAAGGACGTCGAAACGCTCGCGAACTGGAATGCCAAATCGCCCGCGCTGGAGGAAATCCCCTTCGTCGTCGCGCGTATCGTCCTGCAGGATTTCACCGGCGTGCCACTCCTTGTGGACCTCGCCGCCATGCGCAGCGCCGTCAACAAGCTCGGCAAGAATGCCGGAGTGATTGAACCGCTCGTCCCCGTCGATCTCGTGGTCGACCACTCCGTGCAGGTCGACTTCTTCGGCAGCGCCGACGCCCTCAGGCAAAACCTCGCGATCGAGTTCGCCCGCAACCGCGAGCGCTACCAGTTCCTCAAGTGGGGCCAGCAAGCCTTCGAGACCTTCGGCGTGGTGCCTCCCGGCATCGGCATCGTTCACCAGGTGAATCTCGAGTATCTCGCCAAGGGCGTGCTCGAAAAGGGCGGCTTCTACTATCCCGACACCCTCGTCGGCACGGACTCCCACACGACCATGATCAACGGCCTCGGCGTCGTCGGCTGGGGCGTGGGCGGCATCGAGGCAGAGGCCGGCATGCTCGGCCAGCCCGTGTATTTTCTCACGCCCGAAGTCGTCGGCGTGAATCTTACCGGCTCGCTGAAGGAAGGCGTCACCGCGACCGACCTCGTGCTCCGCGTGACCGAAATGCTCCGCAAGCAGAAGGTCGTCGGCAAATTTGTCGAGTTCTTCGGCGAAGGCGCCGCCGCGCTCTCGGTCACCGACCGCGCGACCATCGCCAACATGGCTCCGGAATACGGCGCGACGATGGGCTTCTTCGGCGTGGACGAGGAGACCGTCGCCTACCTCAAGGGCACCGGCCGCAGCGAAGAGCTTTGCGCGACCTTCGAGACCTACTACAAGGCGCAGGGCCTCTGGGGCATTCCGCGCGTCGGCGAAGTCGATTACACCGTCGAACTCTCGCTCGATCTCGGCACCATCGTTCCCGGCGTCGCCGGCCCGAAGCGCCCGCAGGACCGCATCAACCTCCCCGAGCTCAAGTCGACCTTCGAAGGCCTCATCGAGAAGACCGTCGCCGACGGCGGTTACGGCAAAAAGGCCGAGGACATGGCGGTGAAGATTCCCGTGCACATCAACGGCGCCAGCGCCGGCACCGAGCCCGAATTGCTTTCCACCGACTCCAAGGGCGCCGGCCACATGACCGAAGGCGAACCGCTCTCCAAGGAGGAAATGACCACCAATCGCCCGACCGGCGACAAGGTGAGCGACTACCCCTCGCCCTACAAGACGGCCGACGTGACCGTGGGCAACGGCACCGTGCTCATCGCGGCCATCACGAGCTGCACGAACACGAGCAACCCGTCCGTCATGCTCGGCGCGGCGCTGCTCGCGAAGAAGGCCGTCGAAAAGGGCCTGACGGTGAACCCGTTCGTGAAGACCTCGCTTGGGCCCGGCTCGCGCGTCGTCACCGACTACCTCGAAAAGACCGGCCTCCAGCCCTATTTCGATAAGCTCGGCTTCCAAACGGTGGGCTACGGCTGCACGACCTGCATCGGCAACTCCGGCCCGCTCCATCCTGCGCTCGAGGAGGCGATCACGAAGAACGACCTCGTCGCCGCGTCCGTCCTCTCGGGCAACCGCAACTTCGAGGCCCGCGTGCACCAGAACATCCGCGCAAACTTCCTCATGTCGCCGCCGCTCGTCGTCGCCTTCGCGCTCGCCGGCACGGTGGACATCGACCTCAGCAGCGAGCCGATCGGCAAGGGCAGCGACGGTGCGGACGTCTACTTGACGGACATCTGGCCGACCCTCGGCGAGATCCGCGACGCGATGGCCTCCGCCCTCAAACCCGAGGTCTTCCGCAAGCTCTACACCGACTTTGCCGAGCAGAATCCGAAGTGGAACGAGATCCCCTCCTCCACCGGCGCGATCTACGAATGGGACGAAGCGAGCACCTACATCCAGGAGCCGCCGTTCTTCACGAGCTTCGGCATGCAGCCCGGCACGATCGCCGAGATCACCGGCGCCCGCCCGCTTGGCATCTTCGGCGACAGCGTCACGACGGACCACATTTCGCCCGCTGGTGCGATCAAGAAGACCAGCCCGGCCGGCAAGTTCCTCCTCGAGAACGGCGTCGCCGTCGAGGACTTCAACAGCTACGGCTCCCGCCGCGGCAACGATCGCGTGATGACCCGCGGCACGTTCGCAAATGTCCGCATCAAGAACACGATGGTCCCCGGCATCGAAGGCGGCTACACGCTCTACTTCGGCGCCAGGGACGTGCCCGCGCCGGACAAGGAAATCTCCACCGACAAGGCCGGCGCGAAGCCGACCTTCATCTACGACGCCTGCATGGCCTACAAGGAAGAGGGCACGCCGCTCATCATCCTCGCCGGCCAGGAATACGGCACCGGTTCCAGCCGCGACTGGGCCGCGAAAGGCACCTGCCTCCTCGGCGTGAAGGCCGTGGTCGCGCAGAGCTTCGAGCGCATTCACCGCAGCAACCTCTGCGGCATGGGCGTCCTCCCGCTGCAATTCCCGGAAGGCGTGAGCGCCGCAACGCTCGGCCTCGATGGCACGGAGACCTACGACGTGGTCGGCCTGTCCGACGAAATCACGCCGCGCCAGGACGTCACGCTGCGCATCACCAAGGCCGACGGCACCGTTGTCGATCAGACCGTGATGCTGCGCATCGACACCCCGATCGAGGTGGATTACTACCGCCACGGCGGCATCCTGCCCTTCGTCCTCCGCGAAATCGTCGCGACCCAGACGTAAGCAGCCTCCCCAAAAGTTCACGAAAAAGGGCCGGTCTCGCGACCGGCCCTTTTGTTTTCGAAAATTCGACGTCGGCTTAATCCGACTCGTCGGTCGCTTCCTCTTCCTTGGACTCCTCGTCGGATTTCGACGGGGCAAAAATCTGCTTGAGGGTCTTGCCGATGAGCGGCGCACCGTGCGAACCGCCGTGGACGTCATTATCGCCCGGCTCGCCCTCGTAGACGGCCGCAAAGGCGTAGCGCGGATTGTCCGCCGGAGCGAAGCCGGTGAACCACGCCGCCGTGCGCGCCTTGTCGCTGTCGCGGCCGCCGCCCCACTGCGCCGTGCCGGTCTTTCCGGCAACGTGAATGCCCTTCACCTGTGCGCGATGGGCCGTGCCGTTGCCGTCTTCCGTGACGGCGACCAGCGCCTTGCGGAGCTGGTCCATGATCTCGGGCTTGATCGCGAGATTGTCCCGGAGGCGGTCCGGATAAGCGGCGACCACCTTGTTGTCGAGGCTCTGGATCTGCATGACGAGGCGCGTCTGGTGAAACTGCCCGCCGTTCGCGATCACGCCCATCGCCTGCGCCATCTGGAGCGGCGTGATCAGGATGTCGCCCTGTCCAATGGACATGTTGGCCACGTCGCCCTGGAGAATCTTCCGCTTGTGAACGCGCATCATGTAGTCGTCGTTCGGGATGTTGCCCTTCTCCTCCGCATTCAGCGGCAGTCCGGTTTTCTGGCCGAGGCCAAGGCGATTCGTCCAGGCGATGATCGGCTTCGAGCCCATCTTCAGGCCGGCCTGATAAAACCACGTGTTGCAGGACTGCGTGAGCGCCTGCACGAAATTCAAGGATCCGGCATCGACCTTCTTCCAGTTTCGGAAAACGAAGTTGCCCACGCCAAGTGACGGCGGGCAGCCGAACTCCGTGCCCGGCTTGATCTTGCCGTCCTCGAAGCCGGCAAGGCCGACGAACGTCTTGAACGTCGACCCGGGCGGATAGGCCGAACGATACGCACGCGGCAGTAGCGGCACGGCGGGATCCTTCTGCAGGGCCTCGAATTTTGCCGCATCCACGAACGGCACGAAGACATTCGGATCGAAGGTCGGCCACGAGGCCAGAGCGAGCACTTCGCCGGTATTTGGATCGATGATGACAATCGCGCCGCGTTTCGCGTTCTTCGAGAGCACGTCTTCGCAAAGCGCCTGGAGATCACGGTCGAGCGTTGTGATGACGTTGTAGCCCGGCACCGGCGGCTGCGCGATCCGCTCGGAGGTCTTGCGGCCATTGGCGTCGAAGGTGACGTGGAGGATGCCCGGCTGACCGCGCAACTCGTCATCGTAAATCTGCTCGAGCCCCTCGCGTCCCTCGACTCGCGGAAAAATCACGTCGCCATTTTCGATCGGACGCAGCGAAAGCGGGGCCTGTCGGCCGACATATCCAATCACGCTGCCGGCGGTCTGTCCCTCGGGATAAAAACGCGCGTAGGTCTGGCGCAGGATGAGCGTCGGGGTGAGCCCCTTCGCGACGATGGCGAGCTCCTGCGGCGAGAGATCCTCGATGATGTCGTAAGGGAGCACGCCGCGATTCTTGTAGTGGTCGACGACGGCCTTCTCGTTGAGCGAGATGTCCCGACCGAGCAGCCCCTTGGCGAGCGTGACCTGCTGGCGGGCAAAATCCACGACCTGCCGGTCGTCCATGTCGAGCGGCGTCGGAAAACTGATCGCGAGATTGTAGCTCATGCGCGACTGCGCGAGCGGCTTGCCGTTGCGGTCCGTGATGAGCCCGCGCGGCGCCGGGATGGCCAGCTGCCACGTGCGCGCCTGCTTCTGGGTTTCCCAGGTCGGCTTCGGATTCTCCACGGGGCCCGTATTGTCCAGCACGGCATCCTGGGCTCCGGCGGCGGCAATCATTCCCAAACTGGCGGCAAGACAAAGAAACTGCTTCATGAAAATCGGAGCCCTCACAGCTAAAGCAGCCGCCCGCCCAACGCAACCCGCAACCCTGCCCTCAGCGCGCGTTCCCCCGCGCCCGCGGCTGGGTGATATGCGCGGGCTTCAAATACAATGGCTCGATCGCCCGGGTCGCCGCCGGGCTGGTTACGGCGAGCCGCGCCAGCCCCTCGGCACTTGGCGCCGCGAGCCCGACATTCGGAATCCCATCCGGCGGGGCGGCCGAGAACCGAGGCACCGCGGGCCGAGCCTCGAGCCGGGCCAGCAGCTCCGGGGTGGGCAACAATTCGAAATCCTCCGCAACTTCCCCATCGACGATTCGCGCCACCCACAGCACGCCGCCGCGCGCATCTCCCAGCGCGAAATACTCCCGCTCCGCGCAATCCAGCGCGCGCGGCGAAACGAGGCCGACCCGTTCCGCGCCGGTCGCAATGTGGAGCCCCTCCGCCGCCGCGATCGCCGTCCGCAGGCCGTTGTAGGAACCCGGCCCGATGCCGACCGCAACGCGATCCACCGAACCGACGGACCGCAAAGCCCGGTCCAGCGCGGGGAACAAATC